>JBIKYZ010000072.1:0-20097 GCA_044354985.1 Pseudanabaena sp.
CGTGGATTAATTATCAATACACTGGCAGACTCGCCAACTACGACAAAACCTTTTGTATGGATAGGGGAGGTTAGAACTAGCAAAAAGCTTAAACTTACTCGTCCAGTATATGTGATGCCTGGTGCTAGTCTTTCAGCATCTATGAATTTTCATGAAGACTATATTGCAGCGATCGCAACTTTGTTGGTGGATGAGTTGTTGAGTGCACAGCCTGATGGTTCTTATTCTTTAGGGGGTTGGTGTTACAACGGCTTGGTTGCCTTAGAAATAGCTCAACAGTTACAAAATATGGGCAAAACAGTAGATTTAGTAACACTTATTGACACCCCAGGTAAATCAAAGGTTTTTAGATTTGCCCATAATGTAAATTCTTATGTGAGTACGCTTAGATTTCATTTGTTTCGGCTCTCTAAGCTATCTCTTAAGGACAAGTGGCATTACATCAGAACGAGGTTCAAGCGTTCACAGTCTGATCCTGACAAATTAAAGTCTGAAACGAATAGCAGGGGGTATGAGTTTGATCAAGAGGCTTTTGATGTTCTTGGAAAGGCTAGTCGAGACTACGCTCCTAAACCATACCGTGGGAACATTTTGTTGATTATTGGAAGTGAGCAGGTTGTTCATGGTCAAAAAGATATTAATCATTTTGATCTTTCTTGGTTATTTCCTTACTACGGTTGGGGTAGTTTGTTTAAGGGTGAAGTTCATATTACTAAGATTCAATGTGATCATCTTGAGTTAATGGAAGAGCCTTACTGTCAAGAAGTTGGGCAAACTATTCAGCGAATAGAGGATTTAATTTGAGGCAAAAAAAAACGCCCTAGGGCGTTTTTTTTGTTATTGCCACATTCAAATAAGCAAAATTTACATTATTGCTTAAGCAAACTCTATTAGTTTTCCTATTTTATTAATGTAACTGTGATGATAATGTAGGTTTGACTCGCACTAAAGTTCTGCAAAGAAATCATAGTAATTGATTTAAAGGTTTCAGCTAAAGCATTGCACTGCATGTGCATAGTTCTGGACTAGCGCGTTGGGACAATAAAACTATTGGATATAACCTACTAATAACTTTTGCATAACTTTTATGTAACTTATAATTATTGTACTTATATTGGTTCTTCATTAATAATAAATATCAGAAAAATAAATTTGATGTTTAGTTGTATGGTGAATACTTAGTTTGTGTAGTAGATATCTATAAATACTATAAAAATTAACTCTACTCCAAGTCAATTTTATTTGTTACCTAATTGATTAAAGGTAAAGGAAACATAATATTTATTTTGTCTCCATCTCGTATCAAATGCTTAAATACAATGCTGTATAAAGGTTTAGGCTATCTAGTTCACACCTCATAAAAGCAAGAAATGTTTTATCCTGTTATATAGAAGAGATATGTATTATGAATGATTCATCTAATAACAAACGATTTGATCATCTTGAGTTCTATGTAGGAAATGCCAAACAAGCAGCACATTACTATTCGAGTTGTTTTGGCTTTAAAAATACAGCTTATAGTGGACTAGAGACAGGCGAACGTAAAGTAAGCTCTTTCCTAATGGAACAGGGAGATATCCGTTTTGTTTTGAGTTCATCATTCAGTCCAGAGCATTCGATTTCTCAAAGCATCATGAAGCACGGAGATACAGTTGCTATTGTTGCTCTTGAAGTTCTTGATGTAGTTGATGCATACAATCAGGCAGTTTCGCATGGTGCTGTTAGCTACATTCCACCAACTGAACAAGACGATCAGTATGGGGTATTTAAATTTGCATCTGTTCATATTTATGGTGATGTATTAATTAAATTCGTTGATCGCAGTAAATATTCTGGAGTTTTTGCGCCAGGTTTTGTTGCGCGTCCTTACATCTCCTCTAACTCTGTGGGATTGAATCATATCGATCATGTTGTTGGTAACGTCGAAGAAGGTGCAATGGATCGATGGTGTGATTTCTTTGTTGAAGCACTGGGCTTTGATATGCATATGCACTTCGATGATCGTGCTATCTCAACAGAATATTCCGCCTTAATGTCAAAAGTATTGCGGTGTAATGGTAAAACCTTCCTAAATATAAATGAGCCAGCTATTGGCAAGCGCAAATCTCAGATTCAAGAATTTCTGGATTTCCATTGCGGTCCTGGGATTCAGCATATTGGTCTATGTACTGATGATATTGTGCAAACAGTTGCTCAGCTCAAAAAAGCTGGAGTTGAGTTTCTTCCTATCCCCAAGGCTTACTATGAAAATTTAGAAAATTGGGTCATAGAAACAGGGCTTCCTGTGGAAAAACTAGCAGAGCTAGGAATTCTAGTGGATCGAGATCTTGATGGTTATTTATTACAGATTTTCACCAAGCCAGTAGGCGATCGCCCAACGCTATTTTTTGAAATTATTGAGAGACACGGATCAAAAGGATTTGGGGCAGGAAATTTTAAGTCTTTATTTGTTGCTCTTGAAAACGAACAAGCTCGACGTGGAAACTTGTAAGGAAATTCCAAGTAAAAAATGATCCATATAGTTGATCCCAAAAAATAGCGGCGGGTCTAGCCCTCAGCTTATTTTTTGGGATCGACTATATGATACCAATTCAAGAAGTGCCTCAGCGATATAGAAAGGCGGCGCAAAGCGCCGCCTTTCTATATCGCTGAAAATGGAGCAGCTACTTTGGCTCAGCTTTATTTGTCCAATTTCTTGCCTTGGATAGAATAATCTAATAGCTCCATTGGATGCATTAGAAGAATATTTTTATTTTGCAACTTCAAATGCTTGCGAATTTGGGTAATACAGCCCACATTTGCAGATGCTATTAATTGAGCGCCAGTATCCGTAAGATTAGTCACCTTCATCTCTCCCAATTCATTTCCAACTTCTGGCTGCAAAATATTGTAGATTCCTGCACTGCCACAGCATAGAGAAGCATCCACCGATTCCCTTAGTTGTATGTTAGGGATTTGACGTAACAAACGGCGTGGTTCTAGGCTAATCTTTTGTCCATGGAGCATATGACAAGCATCTTGATAAGCGATCGCTAAAGGCTGATCCTGCAATGGCGAGAGCTTTGCTGTCAATCCCACATGATCTAGAAACTCTTGAACATCCTTTACTTTTTGAGAGAAGAGTTTCGCGCTTTCTGCATAGTTAGGATCATCTTTCAAAATATGACCATATTCTTTCAATGTATGTCCACAGCCTGAAGCATTGACCAACACTGCATCAAGTTTTAATTCGGCAAAAGCATCAATGGTCTGCTTTGCAAGTTCTAGAGTTTGGGATTCCTGTCCTTGGTGATGGGATAATGCACCACAGCAACCTTGCAATTTGGGAACTACAACTTCACATCCATTTGCCGTTAGTACGCGCACTGTCGCATTATTCACCTCTGGCAAAAATACCCGTTGCACACAACCCAAGAGCATTCCTACCCGATAGCGCTTTTCTCCTTGAGCAGCAATTACTTCAGGTAAATTATCCTGAAAAGCTTGGGGAGTCAATTCGGGTAGCACTGATTCCATTGCAGCTAGTTGCTTGGGCAAAAACTTTTCTAACCAACCTTGAGATCTCACTAATTTTTGTAAGCCTAGTTTCTGATAAGCCAATAGCGGGGCAAGCAAAATCCTCAAACGATTGGGATAGGGGAAAGTTGAAAAGATAAATTGGCGTAATAGTCTTTCAGGTAGCGATCGCGGATGATTTCTCTCAACTTGAGCGCGAGTTGATTCAATTAATTGGTCATATTGCACACCTGAAGGGCAAGTGGTTACACAGGCTAGACATCCTAAACAAGTATCAAAATGCTGCGCGATCGCAGTTGATAAAGGAATATCCCCTTCATTGATTCCATCCATCAAATAAATTCTGCCGCGTGGCGAATCTGTCTCTTTGCCAATGACACGATAGCTAGGACAAGTAGACAAACAAAATCCACAATGTACACAAGCATCAATTAGTTGTGGATTTGGTGGATTCTTAGCATCAAAGGTTTGTAAGAAGATTTGAGAGTTTGGCTCAATCAACTTTTGCGTTAGGTTTTCAGAGTTTGGCTTGTCAGAAATTTGCATATGTACCTGTTTATTAACTTAATCCACGAAAAAAAGAATTATTAAAAAGAATCATTTACGGCAATCAATCCCTTAAGAGTGTTGCAAAGCAACACTCTTAAGGGATTGATCAGTTTGGGATTGAGCGCTTTGAGCTGTAAGAAAACATTCGGTCTGGACTCAGTAAGCCTTGTGCATCAAACTGTTGGCGAATTTTATCCATAACATCGCTTGCATTACCTGTATATCCCCAAACATTAGCTTTAAACTTCAACTCATAAGGAGCTTCAAGAATAGTCAAAAATCCACTATGGGATTCGGCAATGCTTCTCACTTTCTCAATCTGATTTGCGATCGCCTCTAAATCCTGCACATCCTCTAAGCGCAAAATGCCTAAACCGCTGCCTGCATGTATTTGCAAATAATAAGATTGCTCATCAAAAATTTGTTCGCATTTCTTTAAAAATGACACGCTAGCCGATGGTAATAAGCCTAGCTTACAAACAACTACAGAAGCACTCTCAGGAGATGGCTCCAAGTTACGATGCTCATCTTGCCAGATCAGAATTTCTAATAACTCCCAAAATTCTTTTGCTTCACCTAAAATCTGCACTTCTAAATTTAATTCTTTAGCAAGTACCGCAATGCGATCGCACTGCTCGATCACACTAGCTTTGAGGCTAGCAAATTGTAGAACTAAGCCGATACCTTGACCTAAACCAAGATCTGCGATCGCAGTTGCCGATAGTAGATCGCAAGCCGTAGGCGTAAGTACCGAGGTACTAATTTTTTGTTGGGCTTGTGCGATCGCTTCAGCAGTCCCTGTAATCACCACAATTTGCGTATACTCAGGCAAAGGATAGAGCCGAAAAGTAATCCTAGAGGCAATTCCCAAAGTTCCATAAGAACCTGTCAATAATTTCATCAGGTCATAGCCAGCCACATTCTTGACTACACGCCCACCCGCCTTCACCACTTCACCATCTGCTCGCACAAACTCAATACCCAAGCACATATCCCGCACACTGTTGTAGCGATGTCGTAACGAACCCGCGCTAGCTGTGGCTAAAAGCCCACCAATCGTCGTGTTATGTCTGTAAGGAGGATCAATTGCTAAAAATTGTCCTGCTTTTGCCAAGCCCGTTTGCAAATCCTGATACTTCACCCCTGCTTCAACCGTGACAGTTAGATCTCCAACACAATGCTCAATAACTCGATTTAACTTTGATGTACTGATCACTACATCAGCTCTACTTACCAATCCTCCCCAATCCAACTTAGTAGCATTACCACAAGGCAGAACTCGTAATCGATGTTCGGATGTTAAGGCGATCGCCTTCGCTAGTTCTGAGATCGTCTGAGGATAAAGTATACAGGCAGGCGAGAGGCTATCAGGTGTAAGGCTATTCACAATCCGCTGATGCAAATTTGGTATTAAGCGATCGAATAAAACGACATTATCCACTCCAAGCAAGTCAGTAAATAACGCAATCAGTTGATTATCAGTAAGTCTCACAAAATTAATGTCCGTACATACATGCTACTTGGGGCTGCACTTCGTGCTGCCCCAATATATAAGTTTTTAAAATAAGCGTTTACTACCATCAGGGCGAATCGTACCCCAATTTGTTTTAGCTTGAGCTAATTGATCTTCAGAGATCTTAGCCCCTTTTAAATCTGCACCACAAAGATTTGTCCCATTTAAGTTTGCTTGACTTAAATATGCTCCCTTCAAGTTAGCTCCACTTAAATTTGCTCCAGACAAATCAGCTTTACTCATATAAGCTGATTGGAGATTTGCCTCGCGTAAATCAGCCAAAATCATCGAAGCACTGCCCAAATCACATTTTATCAGGATAGCGCGTTGCATTTTTGCTTCCCGTAAATTAGCACTATTTAACTTAGCCTGAGATAAATTAGCCCCTTGAAAACTAGCACCCGTTAAGTCACTATGGCAAAAGTCTGCCTCAACTAACTTAGATCGACTCATCACAATACCCGATAGGGTTGCACTTCCAAATGCAGCTTTAGAGTAATCTTGGTTCGCAAAATTTCGCTTACCCTGATTGTATTCAACAATAACTCTACGCCCACCTTTTAGCTCACCAGTACCAATCCGACTGCCTGATCTGGTACTACCAGAGGTCAACATGCCACTGTTATCAAATTGTGCTCCCTGACCATTGCCATGTTTCTGCGATTGAATGCGTGAGTTAGGTATCTGCGTTGCAGGTCTAACGGTCACAGAAGAAGGCGCACTAGGGGGTGTATAGCTTGCTGATGGGGTCGTAGCTTTTGGCGGTTCTTCAGAAACGCCACCAGACTCTAAGGCGCGTAAGGCTTCCTCCGCTGAGCGAAAGCGCTGGGAAACAGATTGCTGAAGGAGCTTCTCAAAAACTACTCTGAGCCGATCGCTTAGCTTAACCTGCGATTTCCAATTAATTTCACCTGTATAGGGATCGTGGGGTAAATCTTTAGGCGATCGTCCTGTCATAAGATACAGACAACTCATCGCTGTAGCATACAGATCGCTAGAGTAAACAGGACGCATTGCCATCTGTTCTGGCGGCGCAAATCCTGGTGTACCGATCGCAAAATTAGTTAATAAACCACTAGGATCATCATCCGAAGATGGTTTATTAATTTGGCTAGAAACTGCCCCAAAGTCAATTAATACAAGCTGTCCATCTTGTTTGCGACGCATGATGTTAGCAGGCTTAATATCACGATGGATCACCCCGTTTTCATGCATAAACCCTAGTGCAGGGAATATTTCTGCAAGTATTTTCCGAATTTCAATTTCGTTGAATATACCTCGACGCTCAAATTCTTGTTTTAAAGTTTCCCCATCAACGAATTCTTGAACCAGATAAAAATTACCATCTTCTTCAAAATAATCTAGTAAGCGCGGAATCTGAGGATGACTCCCGATTTTGCCAAGAGTAAAAGCTTCTCTCTCAAATAATTCTCGCGCCATTTTCATCACACTGGCGGATTGAGTGTTTGGTCGCAATTGCTTGACCACACAGGATGGGAATCCAGGCAGCCCCTCATCAGCAGCCAAAAATGTTGCGCCAAATCCACCTTTGCCTAGTGGACGACTAGCTCGGTAACGATTTCGCAGCTTTAAACTAGAACCACAAGCCGCACAATTCATGGCAAATGGTTCATTATTCGGATTAGCACAGTTTGGATTAACGCAATAACTCACGGTTGATCGAAAGCCCAAGTGATGGTTGATCAAATCAAGTTGCAGGGATAATAACAGTTTAATATGTCACTGCCCTACGCAGACTCATAGCTTATATCAATTTCAAAAAATCTGGGGATTTTTTAAACCTTTAAGACTTGCATAAACAAGATAGCAATTCTTGGGAAATATTTACACAACTTTAATTTCAGCGAATCTGGATAAAATCAAAAGTATATTTGTAATTAACTTTAGCAAATAAATCTAAAAATCATCAGTATTTGCTCCATCATTATTGGCATATGGGGAAGGACGACCTGATGGTCTTCGCCTGCGCCCAGATGTAGCAGCATTATCTTTGCTAGATTCACCAGTACCAAAGTTTTCAGATTCGTTATTACGATTTCTGGGGCGTTCTCCGCTTATATTATCATCGCTAGGTCGTGGGCGACGCTTGGGGCTAACAGGACGAATATCACTTTCGTCAATATCAATCACTGAATCATTGCCATTGGAATCGCCACTACTCCTCTTTGGGCGACGCGAACGGCGGCTATCTGCGGTATCTCCACGAAGTTCACTCGCTTCAGCACTGTTTGAAATAGAACCGCGCATCCTCCGAGAAGGATCGCGATCGCGACGAGGCGCAATTTCACGAGTGGGATCAATCTCAACTCGATAATCCGAACCTATGGGTTCTTCATCATCAACAAGAGGACTAGAAGGTGCTCTTCGGGCTTGATTGGCTAGAGCTTGGCGTAGTACTAATGACTCTACAGCAAACCAGCCTGCGAATCCTACTACTAAGACTTGGGCTAGCTGAGTAGTAATTTCCATCCGAAAATTAAAAGCTAACAAGATGATGCCATAGACCAAGGCGATCGCTGAGAAAAAAATATCATGGTCACGGGCTAGTTCAGGGCGAAAGTTCCGCACAAAATATAAACCCACGCCTCCTAAAGCGGCAACAATTGCCAAAAGAATCATTAGCGGGTTGCCACCGATGTTGATCATGGCTCTATATTTCTCCTAAAGTACCTGCATTTTTTTTTGACTCAAACATTGAGAGTATAAGTACTTCAGCATAATTTAAGCAGCAGAGGCAAAATCTGTACAGCCAGATGCACGGGCGGTACAGATTTTGGGATTTTATGTTTAATTATGCTTAGCTTCTTTACTAGTCAAGTGCTTTCAGTCTATCTACGTCATTCAGTATAACAACAGAGAGCTTTGCCATGGCGCAAATTTCTCTAAATCAAAATCCAAAAGACAAGAGGCAGCGCTTTGCGCCGCCTCTTGTCTTTTGGATTTTGATTAACCTCGACGGATGACTCGATCTTTTCTGCTAACGAGCAACACTGCTGCGAAGATCAGACCAAGAACTACGCCACCTGCGACAAGGCTGCCTAGAAAATTAGTTAATGATTGTGTCATATAGATATGTAGGTAAAGTTTTGATATACAGATTAAATCCTTGACATAATTTTAGCTTAAAAAGCTATGGAGTCAGCTCTTCGCATTAAAACCAATTTTTATGTTTGCTGTGCTTACAGCACAGCAAACATAAAAATTGGTTTTGACAAACTAATCAACCCAAAAAAATAGTGGTGGGCTTAGCCCACCACTATTTTTTTGGGTTTGATATGGAACATTGGAGTTCCCTTAATGTTTGTGAATTTTGTTCTGGCTACGAACGATCCAATAACTGATTGATAGTGAAAGAACTGCGATCGCAAGCCCTGTAAGGTCACCATCAGCTTTGCTATCAAAGATAATGACTTTACGCGCAACCGCAGTTAAGGCGGTAATGATCACTAGTTCTAGCTGGATTGTGTGATGGCGCAAGTAAGCCGTCACGTTTTCCATGAGTTCAAGGGCAATCAATACATTCAGAAACATCCCAAATATTTTGAGCAAAGGGATGCTAAAAGCTCCTCTTGGGTCAGTAAAAAAAAGATCAAAGGTTAGTATCCGCAACAAGTCAAATAGTGCACCAAAAATGACAAATACTAGCGCGATCGCCATTATTTTAGAAACAACGTTTTCGACTGTTCTAATTGCTTTTAAAAAGCTCTCATCTTTACAGGCAAGAGTCAAAAAGCGAAATAAATTTGTAATTTGTTGCCTTAATCTCATTCCAGACCTACACCTTTTAATTTTTTATTCGTCAGAACCAGAATATAGATGGGGATGGCAAAACATCTCCGAATAAATTTACTGGTAATCGCACTAAAAAAGATTATATAGATTAAATGCATAGACTAAAAATGTATATTAGTGATAAAATCATAGAACATAATCTATGGTTTTATCACTAATATGAGTTACCGCCTATCTGATGCTCAATTAGCTACTCATATCACCCTGCATCAGTTGCAGGTCTTTGAAGTAGCGGCTCGTCATGGCAGCTATACTCGTGCTGCCGAGGAGCTATTTCTAACACAACCCACTGTTTCGATGCAGATTAAGCATTTGACAAAGGCTATCGGGATGCCCTTGTTTGAGCAGGTGGGCAAAAAACTTTTTTTAACTCAGGCTGGTCGAGAGTTGTTTACAACTTGTCAAGAGATATTTGGTCGCATATCTCAATTTGAGATGAGTGTTGCCGATATGAAAGGACTAAAACAGGGATATTTAAAGATTACGGTGGTAACAACAGCAAAATATGTAATCCCGCGTTTACTGGGACCATTTTGTCAGCGTTATCCAGGGGTAGAAATATCTTTGAAGGTAACTAACCATAGCGGTGTTTTAGAAAGACTTGCTGAGAATAAAGATGATTTATATATTCTTAGCCAAGTTCCTGATGAGCCAGATGTAAAGTCTCATCAGTTTTTGTCAAACCCATTAGTGGTTCTAGCAAGTCACGATCATCATTTGGCTAACGAGAAAAATATTCCCATTCAAAAGTTGGCTGATGAGCCATTTATCACCAGAGAGTCTGGCTCTGGTACAAGGGGATATGTAAAAAGGCTATTTGATGAGCATAAAGTTACTCCGAAAATAAAAATGGAGCTTGCAAGTAATGAGGCGATTAAACAGGCGATCGCAGGTGGTTTAGGAATCTCAGTTTTGTCGCGACACACGATCGCTTTGGAGGGGGCTTCGGGGCAGATTGCGGTTTTGGATGTAGAGCATTTTCCGATCCCTTGTAACTGGTATGTTATTCATCTCGCTGGTAAGCAGTTATCAGTAGTAGCTCAGGCTTTTTTGGAATATTTGCAGACTGAAGGGAAACAGATTGCTGAAGATACTACGTGGTAACAAAAAAGAGTGAATGCAAAGCATTCACTCTTTTTTGTTAAAGGCGGCACCCAGATTCGAACTGGGGGTGAGGGTTTTGCAGACCCCTGCCTTACCACTTGGCCATGCCGCCGAACGGAGAATGATTATAACAAACTAATGTAATTTGTTGCAAATTTTAAAAGAGAATCCAGAAATTCTTCTTGTGCAACTGATTTTGGAGTTTCCAGCGCCAAAGGCGCTGGAAACTCCAAAATCAGTTTTTAAAAGCCAGCCTATGGCTGGCTTTTAAAAACTGATTTTCACAAATAGAATTATACCAATTCACGAAAGTGTGGCTACACTTTCGTAAATTAAAAACCAAACCCTATAAGGGTTTTAAAAACACAAAAAGGCGTAGCCATTTTGTGTTTTGGTATTAGAGAGATGTATGAGTTTCATTGTTCTCTTGCCAAAGTTCGATATCTAGATCGTTGAGATAGGCGATCGCTGTTTGAATTTGAGCAGAATTACCTTTGAGGCTGAGATGAAACCAGCCACTGCCAGCATTTACACCTAAAGTTGCGGAAACGATATTCACAATTACACCACAATGGGAGGTTAACTGTGAAATTACAGGTTCACCATGTAAATTTTCAGGAATGCGAAAGCGAATGTCTTTAATTACAGGACGAGTATCAACAGTCATCACAGAAACTCCTTGCTGGTACTAATTTTTGACGCTTCGTGTATCACAAAATCCAAAAACTAGAGAAACCCTAAATATTTGTCTCAGATTTTATGGATTTTGTGATCTTCATTTATTTTTGGGTAGCCCTAAAAAGGGAAGACTTTATCCTTGTTAAGGATGGGCGGCGCTTTGCGCCGCCCATCCTTAACTATTTATCACTATCTATTTTTGAGCTTTACTGGTTCTGCGTTCTAAGATTTCTTTGAGAATTAGTGTAACTACTGCCAGCAATGCAAGCAGCACAGCTGCGGAATAAGCTACTTCCGTTTCATACTGTTTATAAGATTCTTCAACAAAGAGCGGTAAACTCTGGGTCTTACTGGCGATATTGCCTGAAACTACAGATACAGCTCCAAATTCACCCATGGCTCTAGCATTGGTTAAAACCAATCCATAGAGTAGTCCCCAGCGAATATTGGGAACAACAACTCGCCAGAAAATTTGCCAATCATTTGCGCCAAGGGTACGTGCAGCTTCTTCTTGGTCAGTACCCATTTCGTCAAGTACAGGAATCACTTCACGAGCAATAAAGGGCATACTCACAAAAATGGTGGCAAGTAACATTCCAGGAAAGGCAAATACGATCTTGATATCATTGGATTCCAGCCATGAGCCAAACCAGCCTAGGCGACCATATAGCAAGACGATCATTAAACCCGCAACTACAGGCGAAATCGAGAATGGCAAATCGATGATGCTAAGTAATAAAGCTTTTCCAGGAAATTTGTTACGAGCGATCGCCCAAGCGGCACTTAAACCAAAAATCGTATTTAGAGGTAATGCAATTACCGCTAAGCTTACAGTGAGCTTGATTGCATTTTGGAAGTCAGGGCGCTGGACAGCCGCCAATATGGGACTGAAGCCTTTGCTAAAGGCGGTGACAAAAACGTTTGCCGCAGGAATTAGCAGCACTAATCCCAGATAAACAAAAGAAATCACAATTAATATAGTCGGAACCCAACTTTTCTTTTTAGCAATTTTTGCAGGTTCTGGTAAATCGCTGGGGCGATCGACTATGGAAGAATTGAGATTAGCCATAGCGTTTGCTCCATGCTTGTAATAGATTAATTGCGAGTAAGCTCACAAAAGAAATGCCTAACATTACCGTTCCAAGAACTGTTGCGCCCACATAGTCATACTGCTCTAGACGTTGGAAGATCAAAATTGGCGTAATTAGATCCCTAAATGGAGTATTAGAGGCAATAATTACCGTGGAGCCATATTCACCGACAGCACGGGAAAAGCCGAGGGCTACTCCTGTCAAGATAGCAGGTGTGAGCGGAGGGAGAATTACCTGTATAAAAGTTTGTAATTTAGAAGCTCCCAATGACCAAGCTGCTTCTTCAATTTCCTTTTCTAATTCGGTGAGCACGGGCTGAACTGTCCGCACGATAAAAGGTAGGGAGATAAACATCATTGCGATCCAAACCCCAATCCGAGTGAAAGCAATTTTGATGCCGAACGGTGCAACCATTGAGCCAAGCCAACCTTTTTCACTATAGACCGTTGCTAGGGTTAAACCTGCGACCGCCGTGGGCAGAGCAAATGGTAAATCCACTACAGCTTCTAGGAACCTTTTACCAAAGAACTCATAACGGACTAAAACCCACGCAATCAAAGTCCCGAATACTCCATTAACGGCGGCGGCGGCAAAGGCGGTGACAAAGGTAATCTCATAGCTAGATAGAGCGAGTGGGCTAGTCGCTGTTTTCCAGAAACTCTCTAACGGCTCAGTAGCGGCTTTTGTTAGTAATGCGGCGATCGGTAAAATCAGCAAAAAGGCGAGGTAAGTAAAAGTAATTACCCATGTCCAAGGGATTTTACCGAGAAGCTTTAGAAAAGGGTTAGATCTTTGCTTTCGGTTGGTTATAGCGGAAGGTGTTGTTACCATGTTGTCTTTAATTTTCACAAAGCTTGTATTAAATTTACTGTATTCACACAAGTCTATCTGTCTACGTTTCAGAGTTTAGATCCCCCCCAGCCCCCCTTGTAAAGGGGGGAGAATAAATTTAATTATCTTCTTCCCCCTTTACAAGGGGGATTGAGGGGGATCATTGGTAACTAATGATATAGCTGACAACCTGTTTATAGATACTCAAATTTAGTCTCTAACGCTTAATTTTTGATTGAATTTGGTCAAAAGCTGCACCATCAGCAAAGAATTTTTTGTCGATCGCATCCCAGCCACCAAGATCTTTAACAGTGGAGAGATCTTTTACTTTAGGGTATAGCTCTGCAAATTGTTTTTCTTTTGCCACAGTCTCATCTACTGGACGAAAACCAACCTTGGCAAATTCAGTCTGAGCTTCGGGAGAATAAAGGAATTTCACAAATGCTTCGGCTACTTCTTTAGTTCCATGTTTGGCAACATTTTTATCGACTACAGCGATCGGATTATCGATTGAGAAATTGACATCAGGAATTACATAGCTAACCTTCTGACCTTTTTGCGAAGCCAGAATGATCTCGTTTTCATAATTGATCAATGCATCGCCTTGACCTTGCTTAAAGAAGGCATCGGTTGCTTCTCTAGCATCCTTGGTCAGAATTGGCACGTTTGTATATACCTTAGTCAAAGCTTCTAAAGCTTTTTCGTCACTACCGCCTTTCTTGACTGCGGCATTCCACAACGCGAGAAAATTCCAACGAGCCACACCCGAAGTTTTTGGGTCGGCGGTAATTAAACTAATGCCACTCTTTTCTAAATCCGACCAGTCCTTAATATTTTTAGGGTTGCCTTCGCGGGTCACGAGAACTGGAATGGATTTAGAGACAATTCCATCGTTAGGATATTCTTGTTGCCATCCTTTATCGATCAATCCAGCTTTTTCAATTTTGCTAGTGTCCGCAGCAAGGGCGAGGTGAACGATATCGGCTTCTAGCCCGTCAATAACAGCACGAGTTTGCGAACCTGAGCCACCATAGCTTTGTTTAAAGGTAACTTTTTGGTTTTTTTCTTTCTGCCACTTTTCAACAAATTTAGGAATAATAGCTTCGTGGGCTTGTTTGGTGACAGCAAAAGAAACAAGAGTTAATTCAACATCCTTTTTGGCAGAACCTGCGGCTGGTGGTGCGTTGTTAGAGGCTGTCTCTGTAGTTGCTGTGCAAGCTGCCATAGTCACGCTAATCAATGCACCTGCCAAGAAAAACGAGACAAATTTACGTTCCCATTTATGGCTAAATATATTGCTGAACAAATTACTAAACAAATTATTGAGCAGAAGGGCGATCGCCTTGATCCCAAGTTTTGAATTGCTAAAAGGATGTTGTCTTGAACTCACGAGTTTGAACCTCCAAAAAATTAATCTACGATATCTTAGTGTAATTACCGTATTTAAACACCATACAACACTTTTGGACAAGATGCAAATATAATCTACGGTTTATACGGTATATATAAGTAGATTATAGGCAAGGTTTTTCGAGCTAGACATAAAACATTACATCGGGGTTTCCCACAAAGCAAAGCTCGACTGTCCTGCTTTTTAGTGATTAGTAGAAGCAGTTGCTGGGGCTAAAAAATCGGGGTTCTGAAAGAGTGCTGTACTGAGCCATTTTTGCTATTGGATTTAATTAAGCGACAGCCGAAAATACTCTTGTCTTCAAAGGTTTAATATAGACTTCCTTTTTAGGATATAAATCTAGACGATCAAAGCGATCGCGTTCCAACTTTACAATCAACTTTTGGTTGTCTGACAATACTAATTCTGCTTGACCTTCCCAACCGAGATTAAAGGCATAGCTGACAGTTGCAGGGGCAAAGGTTTCGTCTGGTTCGGATCTAATCGCCAGATCGTGGGGACGTAAGAATACTTGATGATGATCTGCAATTTCAAGATCGGGGAAATGGCGACGGGCGCTAGAGATAATATTTGTCTCTCCTATAAAGCGCATCACAAATTCTGAGTTTGGTTGATCATAGATTTCGGCAGGTGTGCCAATCTGTTCGACCCTGCCATTGTTCATAATCACCACGCGATCGGCGACTTCCATCGCTTCTTCTTGGTCATGGGTTACAAAAATTGTGGTCACATGGACTTGTTCATGAAGTTGGCGGAGCCATGTGCGTAGTTCCTTTCGTACCTTCGCATCCAATGCGCCAAAGGGTTCATCGAGTAGGAGAGTCTTGGGCTGAGCCGCTAGCGATCGCGCAAGGGCTACACGCTGACGCTGACCGCCCGATAGTTGAGATGGATAGCGATCGCCCAATCCTCTGAGTTGGATTAAGTCCAGCAATTCATCAACCTTTTGTTTAACTAGGCTTTTAGATGCCTTACGAATATTTAAGCCAAAGGCGATATTGTCACGCACTGTCAAATGCTTAAACAAAGCATAGTGCTGAAATACGAAACCGATCTGGCGTTCTTGCACTGAGCGGTAAGTTGCATCTTCATTTTCAATCCAAACTTGACCGCGATCGGGAGCCTCTAAACCAGCCATAATTCTCAAGAGAGTTGATTTACCTGAACCTGATGGACCTAGCAAAGCCACCAAAGAATCACTCTCTACTTTCAAACTAACGTTATCAACTGCTAAAAAATCGCCAAACTGCTTGGTAATATCTTGAACCAGAATGCTCATTGTGACTCACAGCATCAAAATTATGTAACTTAAAATATTTCTAGCATCAAAAGTACGTTATGTCTATGTGCTTACCGTAGATTATGCGGTACACTACAGTGGATTAGCTTCGACTTCGCTCAGCTACCGTTGGCTGCAACTATGCTCAGCTATCGTTGGCTGAGCATAGTTGCAGCCATAATTGTCAGAGAATCTTTAATTCGCTCTTGCTAGTAATATGCAAATTCCCGAACAAGCTCCCGAAATCTCCCCAAAACCTGAGCAGATTAATCAACAAGTTAAGCGCCAACGCGATCGCAAAGCTGCCGATTTTGCCATGTTTCAATTTGTGGCAGGGCTAATGATCTTGACCGCTTTTGTTTGTTGCTTTTTTGTGGTGATCAATGCGGGAGAGCGTGGAGTCTTGATGAAATTTGGGCAAGTCCAGCCGCAGGTTCTAGAGGAAGGGATTCACCCAATCATCCCGATCGCGCAGACCGTCAAAAAAATGAGTGTGCGTGTCCAAAAGCAGGAAATTACTGCCGAGGCATCATCTAAGGATTTGCAAGAGGTATTTACTGATGTGGCGCTCAATTGGCATGTTTCCCCAGACCACGCCAATACGATCTATCAACAAATTGGGGAAAAATTGGCAATTATTGACCGCATTATTGATCCTGCGGTGGAGGAGGTTTTGAAGGCGGTGATGGCGAAATATACTGCTGAAGAAATCATCACCAAGCGGGGGAGCGTTAAGGATGAGGTTGATACCTTATTAACCACAAGACTATCGGGCTACAACATCGCTGTCGATGATATTTCTTTAGTTCATGTGCATTTTTCGCCAAAGTTTCGTGATGCAGTCGAAGCGAAGCAAATTGCGGAACAGGAGGCAAAGCGGGCGGATTTTATTGCCCTGAAAGCGATCAAAGAGGCGGAAGCAAAGGTGAATCTCGCACGCGGTGAGGGAGAATCCCAGCGTATTTTGCGGGAGACACTATCGCCAGAGTTATTACAAAAACAGGCGATCGACAAGTGGAATGGCAATCTCCCCTTAGTTGTTGGTGAAAGCACTTCAAAAGTATTAGATATTAATAGTTTGATTGAAAGCCATACGCCCAAATTTAACTCGCAGAATAATTTACCGAAATAAGAAGTAAGCCTATATTCACTCTTGTTTTTCCCTGATGTAATACAGCCTGTTGAGGCAATAAAAAGAGTCAAAGTCGATCTTTTAATTTTAACAAGCTGCTTAAGTTCAAAGCCTAATCAAATCCATAGATAACAGTCTAATCAAAAAGGCTTGCTTTTTTGCCAGCCCCTATGCGATGGTATATAAAGTAAACTACGGTATCTACATGATAATACAGTATTTAAGACTGAGATCTTGTACTGTCTATCTCTGAGACCTTTAGCCAAATATTCTAAGCAGTATGAACCGAACCTACAATAAAAGAAAATCTCCAAAACTAAAGCCCTTGATCCTCATTGTCTCGATAGTACTTTCTATTGTGGCGATCGCCTTCTTTAGCAATTCCCCCATCCTTGCCCAAAGCTCTGCAACCAAGGTTTCCTTCGTTCCGCCAAGCTGGGTAAAAGCGAATGCTAATGATCCTAACCTACGGATTTTAGATGTGCGGTGGAATCCCCTCGACTATTTCAAAGAGCATCTTCCTAATGCCGTTAACTTTGCGGATAACCTTGTTCGTGTTCCCAAGGATGGCTTACCAGTGCAGCTATTAGACTCTGATAAGCTTGGTGATTTACTTACCAAGGCTGGAGTTAATGACAAAAGCAAAGTCTTGGTTTACTCCGAAGGTAATAATATCCTCGGTTCTAGCCAAATTGCCTATGCCCTAGAGCGCATTGGATTTAAAGGACAGGTTGCAGTATTAGATGGTGGCTTTAATGGCTACAAAGATGCTAAAGAACCAGTCACCAAAGAGTTTCCTAAATATAAAACAGGCAAACTTAGTGTCAATGATCAAAGGAATATCCGCGTCACCCTTGCTCAAGTAAAAGACTTGCTTGATAAGAAAGACGTAAGATTTATCGATCCTCGTCCCGCTAATGCCTTTGCTGGTGAAGTTGATCTCTTTGTTCGCAATGGTCACATCCCTGGAGCGAGAAATATCCCTTGGCCGACCTTCACCGATCCTCAAAATCCTCACAAGCTCAAGCCTTTAGCCGAAATCCAAAAGATTCTTGATGAGAAAAAGATTGATAAGTCCAAGGATGTTATTGTCACTTGCACCACAGGTCGGGAAGCATCTTTGCAGTATGTGGTTTTAAAGCATCTGCTGGGCTATCCCAAGGTCAGAGTATATGAAGGCTCTTGGACAGAATATAGTCAGACTGATTTGCCTGTAGAAACTGGTGCAGAGCGCCCTCTCACCTAATGCTAATGTGACGCACTCGGCAAATCCAACAAAAAAGAGAATGTACAAAGTACATTCTCTTTTTTTATTTTTGGTATAAAATTACACGGATAGCATAAAATACGGTAATTACATGACTATACCGTAGATTTATGGCAAATCAGCCAGTCACCAAAACTATAGAAGTTCCTGAAAACGTATATATAAAAAACTCAGAGAGCGCAACTCTTACGTTAGATTGTTCTCCACAAATTACTGAAAACGCTACTAAAAACCAATCAAACAACGGTATTAAAACGGGGATTCTCCAAAAGCTCAAGGGAGGAATTCTGTTGGTAGTAGGCTATCTGCTGTCACCACTTTGCTGGTGGAATGACTTGATCATTAATTTGCCGATCGCCTATGGATTTGGCTATGTGGTTTCACTTTGGCGATCGGAATGGTTCTTTGGTGCAGCGATCGCGGGTTATTGGCTATCAAATCTGGTTGGTATAGTCCTGATGCAGATGGGGACAAAGGATATTTTGCAAACTACGGCAAAAAAACGGAGTTTCAAACATGAGATTTTTTCTGGGGTGCTGACTTCGACTGCATACACAGCAGTTATTGTGGCACTAGTTTATTTTCATGTTCTCGACCTCAGCGCAATTTTACCGATTGAGGTGCAGCTATGAATTATCTTTTGCTTACGGGATTTAGTTTTATCGTTGGTACAGTCGTAGGTTTAACGGGGATTGGTGGCGCTTCTCTGATTACGCCAATGTTGATCTTTGTGTTTAATGTCCCTGCGGCGATCGCTGTTGGTTCGGATATTGTCGCCGCAACGATGATGAAGGCTGTGGCGAGTATCAGTCATTGGCGGCAAGAAACCGTAGATTTATCGGTGGTGAAATGGTTAGCTACTGGCAGCGTTCCAGGCGCTTTATTAGGAGTATTTATTTTGCATTTACTCCAATCCTACGGATGGAGTTTAGATAGTTTCCTGTTACCTTCCATCGGTACGATGATTCTATTTGTCACCGTTGCAGGTTTAGCCCAGTTACTGCTCGCCAACTTTGCGCCAGATCTATCATTGCCAAGTTTGCCTACCTTTGATTTGGAAACTGTGAATGGCAAGGTTAAAACTGTAGTAGTCGGTTTTGTATTGGGCTGTATGGTGGGCTTAACCAGTGTTTCGTCAGGCTCTTTATTTGCTCTAGTGTTAATGACCTTCTTTAAACTAGATTCGAGAAAGTTGGTGGGAACTGATATTACTCAAGCCGCAATTTTGTTAGGCTTTACATCCCTCGGACACCTTAGCCTTGGTACTGTCGATTGGCATATTGTAATTCCAATTTGGATTGGTTCCGTTCCGGGGGTATTGCTTGGCTCAAAACTTTGTCAACACGCTCCTCAAAGAGCCTTACGCTATCTCATCTTTGTGATCTTAATTACGGTTAGCTGGAAATTAATTCATTCTGCTTAACAAGTTTTTTCACTAGGTAGAACTTTCCAAAAAATTTAATTCACTACATTTTTTATGTCTAAGGAGCTACCACTATCTATAACTGAGTTAAAAGAAGCAACCTTAAAAAAAATTTTGGTGATTCTCTCTTTGCTCACTACCTTTGGTCTATTAGAGATCGCTGTGACCACCTTGCCATTAATCACTGACTGGGACAGCATAATTCTCGAAAAAGTCCATAATTCGCAAAGCCTAGAACTAGATCAAATTGTGATCGCCTTGACCCAAACTGCTAGAGGTATAGCCATCACTGCCATTACTTCCTTACTGAGTATTGGTTTAGTCTGGTGGAAACAATGGCGATCGCTAGGCTATATCTGGCTAGTGATCATCGGCAGTGGCTTGATTAACTTTCTTGCAAAACTTCTTTTTCATCGTCATCGTCCTGATTTGTGGATTTCTCCATTGCCACAATCTGACTTCTCTTTCCCCAGTGGTCACGCGATGCTTA
>JBIKYZ010000280.1:0-6183 GCA_044354985.1 Pseudanabaena sp.
TGACAATTATTGGCATAATGGGTTTAGGGATAATGATTTGTTTTCGGTTGAAAGTTGAAACTCTCATTATCCCTTTTCGCTTAATCCCGCTCTTTCTTTGCTTCAATCTTGTCCAAAGTCCAATCTACAACCAATACACAACTTGATCGCACTTCGATCTCCAATTGAGCCGATTGATTATCTATGGTTTTAGCTGCATCACATTGCGATCGCACCCCACTCATTTGCGCGATCGCCTCCGAAACCTTAGTTTCATACGCAACAATAATAGGATTACGAATAATCGCTGATGTTAGTTCTATTTGAGCAGGGGAATTAAACATAAATTTATGAGGATCTGTTCTCAACTAGAATGGAACTATGATCGGAGCGGCAAAGAAATATTTACGGTTGTCTGTTGTTGATAAATGCTATTAATCGCAAAAACACCGCCAGCTAATTCAACTATCTTTTTGACGATTCTTAATCCTAAACCAATACCTTGCTGCTCATAGGTTTTACGCTCAAATTGAACAAAAGCATCAATACGATCAACTTGTTCTTTGGTCATACCTCGCCCTAGATCGTGCACTGACAAATTAAACATATTGTCCACCACTTGGCTATTGATTTTGATGATCGTCCCTGAAGCAGAAAATTTTACAGCATTATCAACTAATTCATGGAGAATCGTCAAAAGATATCGATCCGATATGGCAATCACTGCGTCCTCAAGAACAAAGACAAGATCGTCTTTACTACGTTTCAGCTTGTACACATAGGCTTTCAACGTAGATGTAACTGTGTCGCTAGAGAATTTAGTCTGAGCAGTTTTGAAGGATTGTTGACGACTTAGAGATGACTCTAACTCTAAGTAAAGCAGAAATTTTTTTGTTAAACTTTCTAAGCGCTGTGCCGAATCATCAACCCAGCCTAACATTTCTCGGATTTCGAGAATATCCATATTCTCAATATCTTCTTTTAGCAAAGAAATTGTACCCATAATGCCATTTAGAGGCGTATTTAGCTCATGGGACATTCTCGAAGATAAAGTGCCTCGCAGTTCATTGAGAGTGCTTTCGAGGATATTAATCGTATTTGATTGGATCTCAGAGAGAGCTTGAATATTATCGTACTGTTGCTTGATTCTCAGCATTGAATGCACTCGCGCTCGCATTTCAACACTATTAATTGGCTTACTAATAAAATCATCGGCTCCAGCATTTAGACAATTAGCTAGATCAGACTTAGAACTTAATGCTGTCACCATTATGATGGGTACAATTTGCCATTCAGGGTTCGCTTTAATCCGCCTACAGACCTCTATGCCATCCATCTCTGGCATCATCACATCCATCAAAATCAGATCGGGCTGAAATGCTTCAAGGCTAGCGATCGCACTTTTCCCATTGGCTGCGTAATGTAATTGATAATTCTGTTCGCTCAAGAGCGTCTCAATCACATCAAAGTTATCGGGTTCATCATCAACAACTAAAATAGAAAATGTATTTGTCATTATTTTACTCTGATCAACCTTAATCCATAAACCATATTTTTTAATCTTTTTCCTCAAGAGATGAGTATAGTCGGCGTTAAGCGCCGACTATACTATGAAGAATTTTTATCCAGATAATCCTCTAAATAAGCAATAACCAAAGGATAACTTTGATCAAGCTCTAGTACTAGGCGATCGCAACCATCTAATTGCTGATTACGTCCTGCAACCTCTAATTTAAAAAGAGTCTCAGCAAATGATCTAGCACCAATCATTCTACTACTACCCTTTAAAGTATGAGCAACATATTCTATTTGTGAAGCGTCTTGATCTAATACAGCTTGATGAAGCTTAGTTAGTAAGCTGGGACATTCTTCATTTAAGAATAGATTAATCATCCGTTTAGGCAGATCAAGAGAGACTTTCTCAATCTCTCTAAGCGCATGGCTATCAAAGTCTGTACTGATTTCATCTTTAGATGATTGTATTTCAATTTCTAGCGAACTATTCCCCCAACGCTCAATTATTCTTTGTAAAGTATCAAAAGATACTGGCTTACTAATATAGTCGTCCATCCCTGCATCTAAACACATTTCGCGATCGCCTTGCATGGCGCTAGCAGTCATGGCAATCAAGGTCGGGCGCAAAGGACTAGTTGATAGTTTTGACCATTCCTGCACAATATAGGTAGCAGTTTCTAATCCATTTAGGCGTGGCATTTGGACATCTAAGAACACAATATCAAAAGCACTACTTTTCAGCGCATCAATTGCCTCTAGACCGTCATTGACAATCATTGGTGCATAACCCATTTTACTGAACATCGCCAAAACCATTTCTTGGTTGATCAAATTATCCTCCGCAACCAAAATATTGAGCGGTAATTGCGTTGCAAGCGCAATACTAGGTGGCTGAGCTTGACGCAACATACTTCTCCTTTCATAGGGAGTCATCACATGAGGTCGTTCATCTGTAACTGAGACTGGCAAAGTAAAAGAGAAGGTAGACCCTTCGCCTAGAGAGCTTTCTGCCCATATATGTCCTCTCATCATCTGCACTAGTTTTTGACAAATCGCTAACCCCAATCCTGTGCCGCCATACTGACGAGCAGTAGCGATCGATGCTTGAGTAAAGGGCTGAAATAGCTTTTGGATCTGTTCAGGCGAAAGACCAATTCCTGAATCTTTTACCTCAAAAAGTAGTGTTAGCTCCTTCTCAGACTGGGTTTGTGGCGATATGTATGGTGATACGGACAGGCGAACTGCTCCTGCGTGAGTGAATTTGACAGCATTGTTTGCTAGATTTAGCAAAATTTGACGCAGTCTGATCGGATCACCCAGAATATATGCAGGTGTATTTGCATCAATCTGATAATGCAACTCAATTCCTCTTGCATCAGCTTGCTGACTCAGGAGCGCACAGGTATCAGCAATCATTCCATGCAAATCAATCGGTAGATTTTCAAATAAAAGTTTTTGGGATTCAAGTTTGGAGAAATCGAGGATGTCATTAATTACAGTTAAAAGTATTTCGCCACTAGTTTGAATGGATTGGACAAACTTATTTTGTTCTGGATCGAGGGAAGTAGTTGCCAATAACTCAGTCATTCCTAGAACTCCATTGATGGGAGTGCGGATTTCATGGCTCATCATTGCTAAAAAATCCGACTTAACTCGTAAAGCCGACTCGGCAACTTCTTTGGATTTTTGGAGATTGATTTCGTAATTTTTGCGATCGGTTATGTCACGAAACCTCCAGACAAATCCCCAAAACCGACCATTAGGGGAAGTCACTGAACTACTAAAATATTCATAGGTGAGTTCATTGATCACCAACTCACCATGAGTAACTTGCTCTGGCTCGTCATAGGTTTCTTCTAAGATTTGAGTAATCGCTGGAGGAAAACTTGCTGTTTGCAGTAACTGTAACTCCTGTGGCTTAGTAGTAGTCGCAATAACTTTGATATCGCATATTTCACACATTTTTTGGTTATATGCGACTAATCGTCCCTGTTCATCTACAGCAATAATGCCCTCTAGACTAGCCTCAAGTTGAGCATGAATAAGCGCATTAGCCCGTTCCAACCGATCATGCTGCTCTTTAATACGTAGCATGGAGCTTACTCGCGCTCGAAACTCCAGAGAGTTTAAGGGCTTACTGATAAAGTCGTCGGCTCCTGCATTCAGGCATCTTGCCAAGTCTTCTTTAGAATTAAGAGCCGTAACCATAATGATTGGCACGGCTTGCCACTTTGGTAAAGCTTTAATGTTTTTGCAAACCTCAATGCCATCCATAACTGGCATCATGACATCTAGCAAAATTAGATCAGGCTGAAATGTGTCGAGATAGGCGATCGCATCTTTGCCACTAGCAGCATAGTGCAACTGGTAATCTTGATTGTTCAAGATAGTTTCGATTACATCAAAATTATCAGCTTCGTCGTCAATAATTAAAACAGATGCTAGATTCATCGCCTATCTTCTTAAATCGCTAAAAATTGATGGATAGTATTCACAGGCTGATTTAGCTTAACAGGTTTCGCGATATATTCATGCGCTCCTGCGGCGATACAGCGATCATGATCGCCTGTAATTGCTTAAGCCTTCAGTGCAATAATCAGAACGTCAGCTTCAGATTGAAAGCCTCGGTGAATGGAAATTAGAATACAACCATTACCGACAAATCAAATACTCTTTGATCATATCGATCGTTTCTTGGGGATGGCTCATATGCGGACAATGCCCCGTTGCTTTCATTAATCTTAGATTGCTCTGGGCTAGATGACGGTGCATATATTCTCCCACTGAGGTTGGGGCGATCGCATCCTCAGCACATTGCAAGATTAATGACGGTAAGGTTACTTTGGCGAGGTCTTGTCGATTATCGGAGTAAAAGGTAGTTCTAGCAAAGTCGCTAGCAACTAAAGGATCAGTAGAGCAGAAGCTGGTTTCTAGTTCTTGAGTTAGCTCAGGGCGATCGCTATTTTTCATAACCATGGGCGCTAAAAAGCTTGCCCAGCCAATGTAATTTTTTTCCATAACATCAAGTAAGCCTTCAATGTCTTTGCGCTCAAAGCCACCAAAATAATCAGGTAGATCGTTGATGTAGCAAGGAGATGGAGCGATTAGAATTAATTTCTCAAACAAGTCTGGGGCTTGAATCGATGCCAAAATGCCAATGATGCTACTGACTGAATGCCCAACAAAATTCACCTTGCTTAGTTCTAGGGCTTGACAAATATCGATAATATCCTGCACATAACCCTGCAAATCTCCGTAACGCTCGGTGCTGTATGCTCCTAAATCGGATTTGCCCGAACCCACATAGTCAAACAAAATAATTTTGTAATCAGCCGCAAAAGCAGGGACGACAAACCGCCACATATTTTGATCGCACCCAAATCCATGAGCAAGTAGCATTGGCTGTGAGCCTTGCCCGATTACGCTCACATTGTTCCGTTTCAGAATATTTTCTACCATGATTCCTAAATTCCAAATTTCAAGTTTATCAAATAGCAATTAGAGCGTGACGATAGCCCTTGTAAAGTAGGAAGACCAGAAATCTTGTTCCATCCCCTTGCAAAGGGGATGGTTAGGGTGGGGCAATTCCCTTGATTTCACAGATAAACTGAGATATGTGTACATAGTAGTTGCAAGGGGAGGGTTAGGGTGGGGTAATTTCCTTAGTTAAATTAAGACTTTTTGAATCATTGTAACTAGTTCTTTTAATTTTATGGGTTTAGTCAAATACTCATTTGCACCTGCGGCGAGACAACGATCGCGGTCATCAGCCATCGCTAGAGCCGTTAGAGCAATAATCGGAACTTTGACTAGACTCGTAATTTGCCGAATTTGTTTAGTAGCTTCTAGTCCATCCATTAATGGCATTTGCACATCCATCAAGATCAAATCAGGTCTGGCTGACAAGGCGATCGCGATCGCTTCCTCTCCATTTTTGGCTAACACAATACGGTAGCCTTTTGCTGATAGATAACTAGAAATCGTCATGATATTGGCTTCATTGTCCTCAGCGATCAAGATCAAGGGAAGTTGTGATTTGCCTGTGGTTGGAGTATCTAGTTGAGAGATTGTAGCTGTTTGATCTCTGTCAAACATTTCAGAAGAGCACCCAACATTGGAACTATAGGGTAGCTCTATGAAGAAACGGCTGCCTATACCCAATTCGCTAGTTAAGCCCACTTTACCGCCATGAAGTTCCACCATTTGCTTGACCAGAGAAAGCCCCAAGCCTGTGCCTTCATATTGGCGATTTAAGGCGCTGTCAATTTGGACAAAAGGCTTAAATAATTTCTGGATGTTTTCTGCGGCGATGCCAATACCCGTATCAATCACCTCAATTTTTAAGTATTCCTTTGCTTCTTCTTTGTTTTCTTCTGGGAAAGAAGTAATCGACCGAATACGGCTAACCTCTAGGGTGATATTTCCTTCCGCTGGTGTAAATTTGACCGCATTGCTAAGAAGATTAATTAAAGCCTGTCGAATGCGTCGCTCATCCACCAGCAGATCTGGCAAATTAGTCTGAATTTTAGTGTGAATCTGAATTCGTTTTTGCATAGCCTGTTGTCTAACTCACCTTACGCAGATAGAAAATCCAGAGATTTGATTTAGATAAAAGAGTCTGAGAATGTATACTGAAACAAAGTTTGAACGTAATTGCTTCATCGAAACTAAACCAAGAGTAGCACATAG
>JBIKYZ010000281.1:0-6181 GCA_044354985.1 Pseudanabaena sp.
TGACAATTATTGGCATAATGGGTTTAGGGATAATGATTTGTTTTCGGTTGAAAGTTGAAACTCTCATTATCCCTTTTCGCTTAATCCCGCTCTTTCTTTGCTTCAATCTTGTCCAAAGTCCAATGAGATACACCAATTATCCTATCTGCATAGGTTTTGGCTAAATCTACTTGGTGTAGACTCATAATTGCCGAAATGCCATCTTCTTGACAAATCTGACGTAAAAAGGAAATCACTTTATGGGAACTAGCGGGGTCAAGGCTGGCTACTGGCTCATCTGCCAGTATTAACCGAGGTTGCTGCGCTAATGCACGGGCAATACCTACCCGTTGTTGCTGTCCACCACTGAGATTATCTCCTCGTGATAGAGCTTTGTTTAATAGCCCTACTCTTTCTAGACATTCCAAGGCTAGGTGTTTGTCAGCTTTGGGTAATGGGAAGAAGCTCCTAAAGGTTGAGTGATACGCTAAACGACCAGTCAGTACATTTTGTAGCGCAGTTTGTCTACCGATTAACTGGTGCTGCTGAAAAATCATCCCTGTTCGCTTACGATGTTGATGCAGTACCTTGGGATTATCAAGTTTACGACAGCCATCTACAGTAATAGACCCTGACGTTGGTTGGATAAGTCCATTTAAACATCGGAGCAAAGTTGATTTACCTGAACCAGAAGTCCCCAAGATAACTGTAAATTCTCCTGGGTTAAAGTTTAAACAAATTGACTGGAGAGCTTGAACTCCACCAGGATAAGTTACACTCAAGCGGTCAAGATTAATTAGCATCAATCATCCTAAAAAGACTTCTTTACTTCATTAAATCTACAATCATCACGTTTACTTCATTAACAATTGATTTGAAAATGTAATCAAAACGCAAGTTGTATAAGCTTATGTTCTCACAGTTTTTTGACAGTGAGGTTAACGTGAAGTTAATTATTGATCTGTTTTAGGTTAAGGCGTTTGAGTTGCAATTTTGCGCAAATTTCCACTAAGTGCTAAAAAGATCGCTACATATTGGTTTCAGTTCTAAAGTCTGCCATTGTGAGGTTTCGCAGAATTACTACTAAACAAACAGTCATCAAGTTTATCCAAATAACGTTAACCCTCCCTCCCCCCGACGGAAATAAAGCATTGCTTTCTCCAAACTATGACGACCTTCTCCCCGATTAAGCTTGAATTAAAGATCTTCGGCGATAAGCCTCATCATCGTCATGCAACGCTTTGCACTCAAACCCTAAACAAGAAAATCTTAAAAAGTGTTATTTTGCGACACTTTTTAAAGATTTTTTAGAGATTCGTTTGATTGGTAATTGCTGTAATTTTAAGGAGATACAGGGCTTTAGTAATCAGTCCTAACTCCCCATTCGCTTTATCGGGATAGAGTATAATCGCGACCTGTCGATTGGACAAATAGTTCAATCGGTAATCAGAACAATACAGCCACCTCAGGAAAAATGCTTTTGAAATTAAGCTTTAAGGGATTGGCAAAAATACTCCTATACTCAGGCTAGAAAAAAATTTTTTATTTCAACGGAAAATTCACTAATATCTTGAATTTCCCATTGAATAATTAGTGGTGTGCGGCTTTGCCGTACACCACTAATTATTCAACACGCCGAGCTTAGCGCTGCTCTTTGAATTGAATGACTACACGGCGATTAAACGCATTATCCTTTGCCGTACTTTCTTTGCGCAGCGGTTGCATCCACGATAAAGCCTCAAACGTGACTTTGTAGTTACCATCCAAGCCGCGATCGCGTAGTAATCTCACCACCTCATTTGCTCTTGCTTGCGAGAGATCAAGATTGTAGTCATAGTCTCCCATCCTGTCGGTATGACCACTAACTTGAATGATTCCCCGTTTTCCTTGAATTTTTGTCCAGAAATCCTCAATTTTGCTTTCTTCACTAGATATAAGTTGCGATTCATCAGATGGAAAGAAAACGACGACTTCTACGTCTGGATTCGTAATTGGCAAAATTGATTTATTAATACTGCGATCGCTAGTTTTATTCTGGGTTGAAGTATTTGGAGCGTTTGTAAGCGCAATTTTGCGATCAGATTTTGCAGCATTTTTGGAATTATTTAAATCATCAGCACTAGCATTTTTAGAAGGATTATCTTTATTGTTTTTTGCCGAGGTGTTGTTTGCACTATAGCTCTGATCAGGTGTTTGAGAGACCGCAGAGGATTGAGTACCTTTTGGTTTGGGAACAATACCATACTTCACTAAAGTGGCAAGAGCCATATCTCCAGTTAGTTTTTGCGGATTAGCGATCGCAATTAGGTTGGATTTATTTGCAGAAGCATTGCTGGAAATATCTCCAGCTAATTTCTTAGGATTATCGCCAACAACTTTGCCAGTATTATTCTCATTATTCTGAGGATTGTTACTAGATGACTTATCTAGTGCTTTGTCAGAACTATTGACTGATGACTTGTCAGCAATATCATTCAGCTTATTGTTAGTTTCTTTTTTGGTTGCTGGATTGTTTTTGAGATTGGTTGCTGGATTGCTCGTTTCTCGGGAATTCTGGGGATTCGATTTAGTGGAGCTATCTAGTAAGTTATTGTTGGCTTTATTTGTCTCATCTGTCTTCGACTCAAGCGAGGAGTCTTCGCTCTCCCTAGTTAATGCTTGATTTTGCAATTTACTACGATCCGATCGCTGGATTAAAATGCCAAAGGCGATCGCTGTCCCCATAAATGCTGCACCGATCAACAAAGCCGCTAATATTTTCCAAAGGCTGCTTGGTTGGTTCGTCTGATTTCTAGCGATTTCCTGATCTACCTGCTCCTCCACTATGGCAACAGCCTGATCGATTTCCTGAGCCTGAGTCTCAAAATCGAATAGTTTTTTCTTAGCTAATGGGACGATCGCCATAGCAGGGTCTAAAATCACAGCTTGACGAATGCGTTGATTGCCTACCTCTAACTCAAACCATTGCGAATCATCGCGCATTAAAAAATCAACTTTGGCAGGTAAACCATTGGTGTAGGATTTGACGCAATTTCCTTGATCGTCGTAAATGGAGCCGCTATCAGCAATAACTTGATGTTCATTGACCACTTCCGCAAAAATTTGCGAGAGACTAGTCATTTCATTAGCTATTTTGTAATCCCAAATATCAATATCTAAGCCAGTCTCAAAATCATCTAGCTCCTGCAACTGATAGCGATCGACATCATTACCAATCCCAATTAAAACCAATTTCAAATAGTTTCTTTTCCCGACCGCAATTTCTAATGCTAGCTCTCTGGTATAGCTCTTGACTTGATCTAAGTCATCGATCCTACCATCGGTCAAGAAGATATAGATCCCTTGGGGAGCTTGGCTATATTGGTTTACAAAATAGGCGATCGCAGGTAATAGCTTGGTTGTCTTACCGAGTTGGAAAGTGGCGGGGCCAGCGATCGCTAACTGCTGACAACTAGCATGATCAAATTCACCCAATACTTGAATCTCATCGCCATTACCACAGCCCCAATAAATTAACGAAGTCTTGCCAGTACCATCTAAACTGCCAGCCAGATAAGCGGTAAAATCTTGAACTAAAGGCTGCAAGACGTTTGCCGTATAGTTAATCTCATAGCCGCGCTCTTGGATTTCCGCAAACGCTTCCCTTTCAATCTTCCGAATCGGTTCCCCGTCCTCTAAATAAGAACGCAATCGACCTTGCTTAATATAATCAACCAACAGTTCGGGATCGACCCTTGCCTCTACTTTGCGCCCATAGGATCGTTTCATCGAGGCGCTAGCATCTAGGGCAATCCCAGTCCGCCAACCTTCAGCAAATTTTCCCTGTGGCTCCATTGCGATCGAGAATTCCACTCGACATTCAGCAATTCCCGAATTTATCCCTGATATATTCCGCCAAACATTCACCTCGCCAAACTCTTCTGCAACCAAATTAGCTGGCATTTGGAAGCTTTTTGATTCAGATCCAAATTCTTGCTTGCCTTCATCTTTTGTTTTACTTTTTATTTTATTTTTTATTTCACCATTGTCTGCACGTTCTAATTCAATAGGTTCGGAATTATTTTCATGTAGCATGGCATTTTATTTCTCTTGCTTTTATTTTTAATTATCTAGATAACCCCTCCTTAGCCCTCCCCTTGCAAAGAGGAGGGAATTAATTTGCTTACAAAGAGTAAGGTTTTTCTAGTCTTCCCCCTTTGCAAGGGGGAATTAAAGGGGGTAATTTATACGAAGTCTACAACATCTTTCCATTGTTCAGATTCCGTAATCAGAGGTGCATCTAATGGGGTAGGCAAAGCTTCGGAAATGTCTTGCGTTACGTTGCCTCCCGAAAACTCTAGGGTAAAAGCTGTAGAACCTACAGGTAATTTGAAACGCATTAGGGCAGGGACACCGAAGTTATACTCTTCACAAACCGTTCCCGCCTGATTGAGAATACGTCCATAATGAGTCACAATAGTTTCTGCTGAAACAAATTCTTTAAAAATCTGTTCCAAAATCTGGATGTCGTCTGCAACTTGATAATCCCAGAGGTCAATTTCCCGACCTGCGGCATCTTTGACAAAGCTGCCTTCAAACATATTGTCTAGTTCTTCGAGTTGTTTTTCGTCAATCTCTTTACCAACTCCGATTAGCAAAAGTTTGATAAATGGTTTAGTTTGATCGGCAATCTCTAGAGCATATTTAAAGCAATATTCCTTTACGTCTTCGAGATCTTCGATAATACCATCGGTGATGATCAGGCAAATTGCCGCAGGTTGCTTGACCCCGATCGCTGGCGCATCTTTATATTTGTTAATGAAATATCGTAAAGGTGGTAAAAGTTTTGTCCCAGTTCCCCAAGGAATTTTGGGTCCTTTGATCTCAATTTGCTCGATCTCTTCACCGCTAAAGCTGCCCAAATCTTCGATCAGTTCACCTGCTGCACCACAAGCCCAGTTGAGCAAGTCAACTTTACCCGTTGCCGCAAAATTGGCAAGATACTTGACCATCACCCTTGCTACTGGCTCAACGACGTTGTTCGTAACGGCGGCACTAGCAAAAAAGCTACTGACAACACCACTGATGCCATACATTTTTTTCATTGAGGCCGAACCATCTAAGGCTAAGCCAACTCTTGCACCTTCAATGTCTGGAACCATCAGAATAGTTGCAACGATGTCAATATCTCCGTTGTTTTGGGGATAAACATTGACTTCACCAAAGGGTTGAACGACACTTTTTAACTGCATACTCGGACTCTCTGATATTTCACATCAAAATAGTAACGTATATGGCTTTAACTAGCGGCAATTTCGCTAAAAACCAAAAGTATTATTAAGTACATGTTCTGAATAACAATACTTCGGACAGATTTAGAAAATAGAGAAAAAAGCTATTCATCGTATAAGGTGCAGATAATGAACACCAGCACCAAATGAATAGCATAAATTTCATGCTACCCAGTCTACTGAGTAAACCACAACAAAAGTTTCTGTTAACGCTGTTTTCGACAATATTGGTAGTGTACGGAAAAGTAAACTTTACTAACCTAAGTCGGTATAGTCAAATATCAGAACGTAGCTATCGTCGGCAATTCGAGAGATCCTGCAACTTTATCCAAGGTAACGTCGACCTGATCAAACAAGCCATTGCAGCAAGCGCTCGTCAGAAACGTAAAGTCCGACTTGCTTATCTGCTGAACTGTCGTGAGCCAAAACGAGTTAGTCGGGTACTTTTGTTCTCCACCGATATTCACCTTAATACATCTGATATCTTAGATTTCTATAAAGCTCGTTTTTAGATTGAATTCATCTTTCGTGATGCTAAGCAGTTTACGGGTTTAACTGATTGTCAGGCTCGTGACTTTGCTATGCTTGATTTCCACTTCAATGTTAGTCTCATGGCTTTAAATCTCGCTAAGTTTGAGGCGTGTCAACTTCATCAATCTCTTAAACCTTTTGTTTTCTCTATGGCTACTTTCAATCGTCTATAGCAACGTGAGAGATAGATAGGACAATTAAAGATGAGTGGCAGAGCAAAGCTCTGCCACTCATCTTTTGGGTTTTTATGTCCTAAGCAAAGCTTACATTGCTATAGATTGGACTTTGGACAAGATTGAAGCAAAGAAAGAGCGGGATTAAGCGAAAAGGGATAATGAGAGTTTCAACTTTCAACCGAAAACAAATCATTATCCCTAAACCCATTATGCCAATAATTGTCA
>JBIKYZ010000073.1:0-20083 GCA_044354985.1 Pseudanabaena sp.
AAAAACTAAGATTGTTGGGGGCATTAACTAGCTGAGGTTATTGTTTTGGCTATCTTTTAAGCTCTATCTTTATTTAGTTACTTATATCTGTATTATTTGCTACTTTTTGAATTTGGAATTGCTGCTTGGGTTTTGATTCACAAAGAGGCTACGCCACTTTGTGCTTAGGTATAAAATCAGTTTTGAAGAAAGTCCGCCTTTGGCGGACTTTCTTCAAAACTGATTTTGGATTTTTTAACGCTGTAGGCGATGAAAAATCCAAAATCGGTTTCATAATGATAGTATTCGTAAAACTGCCATAGGTAAGACGATGAGCGCACCAACAGCAACTAAAATCGGACTCAATACGGCGCTGCCAAGTATTCGCCGCATTCATGCCATTATTCGCGACAAAAACGAAGTCCAAGTCAAACTAACCACAGGTGATGAATTGCGTGGCAAGCTTGTTTGGATTGACGATCAATGTATTTGCATGGATGCATCTGGACATAAGATCGTGATTTGGCAACATGCGATCGCCTTTATCAAAGGCTAACTAACTTTTGAGGTTTGTGCGAAACTCGTTGTGATTGTGTAAGGCTCACGCGGCGCGTGAGCCTTAGCTACATGATTAGTTAGCATGTAAGCTAGATTTTTTGGAGGATATATGGTTGCGACACCGCCTTCTATTGTGAAATCTCCCCTCGTCATCAAGTGGGAAAAATTGCCAGATGATGTGCCTCTAGAGGAAGAACCTGTGGAAAACGAAGGTCATCCCCTTTTAGCTGGTGCTTTGCGCGAAAGCCTAGAATTGACAGGTTTTATTCAGCCTGAGATGTTGATTGCTTCCAACTTTGGTTTATGCGCCACGGTCAACGATACGCTCTCGATCAAGGCTCCTGACTGGTTATATGTCTCGTCTGTACAAAAGTATGAGACGATTCGCGATCGCCGTAGCTATACACCTACGCTCGAAGGGGCGACCCCGACTGTTGTGATGGAATTTTTGTCCCATAGTGACGGCGGCGAATATTCCGTAAAGCGAACTTATCCACTTGGCAAATGGTTTTTTTATGAACAAATTTTGCATGTACCTGTATATGTGATTTTTGAACCAGTTACAGGTGAGCTAGAGGTCTATTATCTACAGGGCGATCGCTATGAACTCGCTCAACCAAATGCAGAAGGACATTTCTGGATCGATTCGATGAAGTTGTACTTGGGCGTTTGGCAGGGCAATAAAGAACAGCGTGATGGCTATTGGTTACGCTGGTGGGATGAGCTAGGCAATATCTTGCCTTGGGCAGTTGAGCTAGTTGCACAGGAACGTTTACGGGCTGAGCAAGCAAATGAACGTGCTGAAAAGTTAGCTAATTATTTGCGATCGCAAGGGATTAATCCCGATCAATTACCTCAAGCTGAAATCTAATGAGAGCAGCGCTTTGTGCTGCTCTCATTAACGAGTAAATCATGAAAGTAGAATTCTATTACAGTCAGCGTAAGTATGAATGCATGGTTGTGGCGTTGCCTGATCAGCAGGGGGAGAAAAAGGAATTACGCATCCGCAATCACGAAGGTGAAATTTTAGCTATACGGCAAGGTCAAAAGACAGCTTTGCGCGGCAAAAGTCGGGCTAATTCGCAGGAAGTAGATATTTTAAAAAATAATTACTATAACCTCATCAAAGCTGCCGTAAATGCTCTTGATCTTGCCGAAAAGTACAAGCTCCTTAAGGATAAAGACGAAGAAATTCGCTTGCTTAATGCGGAGATTGCTATTTTTAAGGAAAAAGCTAATCTTTCAGAGGCAGAAAGAGGTGAGATATTACAACTCAGAGATCAGATTAAAACTTTAGCTGATCAGCAAAATATTCCAATCTTTAATTATGACGAGCAAGAGACTGAAGCAAAACTAATTAAAAGAATTGGAGTTAAAGCTTGGCAAAATCTGGAAATATCTAGCAAGAAGGATCTATTTAGTGCGTATAAGCATAAGTATTTAGTTGAGTCTGACATTTTTACAGAAGATTTTTCGGACTACAAACCCTCCTGTTTATATATTGCTAGCGTTGTCGAAAGAGAGATTGTGCAGTCTTTCTTTAAGAGTTTCTATCACTTTCTTTGCAAGCAAAATCCGATACGTAAAGACTTTGTGATCGGTGGAGTGATTCTTAAAAACAGAGGGAAATATACAATCGGCAGCTTGCCTTATCTGATTGCGAAGGAATGGGATACTTTTAGTGATGAAATTTTAAATAGGGATAGTTTATCTATTGCCGATCGCGATCATCTTTACTATCACAAAGTTAACGAACAGAAAATATCTGCCAGCGATCGCCAATTAGTAAATGAATTTTTAGAGCAGTGGGATCATCCAGTCTCTGGTTGGCTCTCAGGCAATCAAAAAGCCGCTAGTAAAATCGACCAAATCGCAAAATTACGCAACTTGACAGCGCATCCTATGCCAATATACAAATGGCAATTTACAGAATTATGGCTGCTAGTGATTGGTGGCAAAACTAAAAGCGGTCGGAACCAGAAGGGGTTGCTCAAGGAAATACACGAGAAATCAAATGCAATCCATTGAAAATAACCAATGGTTTTAGGAATAATCCAATTCTTAAGTTAATGCTTATTTTTTAACTACAAGTCCTAGTAATCAAAAATAATTAAACATTAGTGAGCTACTTTCTTTATATGGCTAAATCCTTTCCTCCTTCGCAAGCCTCTAGCCTCTGGCAACTCTGGCAACATGGTGCAGAGAATCATCCCGATACGATCGCCCTTCACGATCCCCATGCCAAGCCGCCCGTCAGAATTTCTTACAAAGACACCTTTGAGCAGATAAATGCTTTTGGGGCTGGCTTGCGATCGCTGGGCATCCAGTTTGGTGAAAAAGTTGCCCTAATTGCTGATAACTCACCGCGTTGGTTAATTGCAGATCAAGGAATTTTAGCGATCGGGGCAGCTAATGCCACCCGAAGCTCTCAAGCTGAACGGAGCGAATTGCTCTACATCATCGAGCATAGTGATAGCGTTGCGATCGTCGTTGAGAATCTCGCCACCCTCAAAAAACTCGAACCTGAACTACACACATTGCCCGTCAAGCAGATTATTTTGCTCTCAGACGAAACGCCACCCGAAGGTGCGTTGAACTTTCAGCAACTACTGGCAAGAGGCAGTAGCAAAGACCTCGGCAATGTAGACATAAGGCGCGACACACTGGCGACACTGATCTATACGTCAGGGACAACTGCTAGACCCAAAGGCGTAATGCTCAATCACGGGAATTTCTTGTACGAAGTCGAAGGAGCACAGTCAGTATTGCAACTAAAGGTCGGCGAAAAAGTATTAAGCATTTTGCCAACATGGCATTCCTACGAACGCACCTTTGAATATTTCATCTTTTCTCAAGGTTGCACCCAGATTTACACCAATCTCCGCACCATCAAAAAGGATCTCAAAGAACATAAGCCAGACTATATGGTTGCCGTGCCTCGCTTATGGGAATCAATCTATGAAGGGGTACAGAAAAATTTTCGGGAGCAACCTGCAAGCAAACAGCGCTTGGTGAATTTCTTCTTAAAAGCTAGCCAGAAATACATTACGGCAAAGCGAATTGTCCAAGGCGTAAATGTGGAAAATCTCTATCCTTCTTTAGTGGATAAATTGAAGGCTTCGCTGGTAGTTTTGGGTTTATGGGCAGTCCATAAGCTTGGTAACAAATTGGTTTATCAAAAAGTACGCGAAGCAACGGGCGGGAATTTCAAATACATCGTTAGCGGCGGCGGCTCGATCGCAGAACACCTTGAAGACTTCTATGAAATTGTCGGCATCGAGATTTTAGGCGGCTATGGCTTGACTGAAACTTCCCCGATTACCCATGTGCGTCGTCCAACTCGCAATATTCGTGGCGGCGATGGGCAGCCATTGCCCAATACTGAAACTCGCATTGTAGATATGTCTACAAGAGCCGATGTGCCAGTCGGTCAGCAAGGGCTAGTTTTAATTCGTGGTCCACAAGTGATGCAGGGATATTACAAAAATCCTGAAGCCACGGCAAAAGCGATCGATCCGCAGGGCTGGTTTGATACAGGGGATTTGGGCTATGTCAGTAAATGGGATGATTTGGTCATCACAGGTCGCGCCAAGGATACGATCGTTTTAACTAATGGTGAGAATATTGAGCCACAGCCGATCGAAGATGCTTGTATACGTAGTGCCTATATCGATCAGGTAGTACTGGTGGGGCAAGACCAAAAGCAGTTGGGTGTCTTGATTGTTCCTAATCTATCGGCATTAGAAGCCGCAGGTTTAGTTCCTGCTGATTCTAATTTGGTGGATATTTTGCCAATGTTAAATAATCCCAAAATTCGGAATCTCTATCGCGACGAACTTAATCGTGAAGTCCAAAACCGCCCAGGGTATAGCATTAACGATCGCATCGGTGTTTTTGAGTTTTTGCCTGAGCCTTTTACCATCGATAATGGGTTCCTAACGCAAACATTCAAGATCCGACGTAACATCGTATTTGAGCGTTATCAAGATATTATTGTCAAAATGTTTACTTCATAATGTGAAGGCGGCTTTGCCGCTCTTGCATTAAACACTACTAAATTTGGAGATAAGTGTGAATTCGATGGATTTTTCTAATCAGCTTTTATTGCGTCGCACCGCCAATATTCAAGTAATTGTGACGCAGCGCTGGAAAGAGGAAATGCAGCAACAACTGCAACAACAAATTGCTCAACTTGATGGTCAAGTGCAGCAAGTCGATGCTCAAGGCTCACGTCAGATTAATGAAATTGAACGCCAAAGCATCAAACCATTTTCTGCCGAAGTTTCCAATGCGATCGAAGGTATTCGCGCCGAAATGAATCGGGTCAAGGCAGAATTATTAGAACAAAAAAATCAATTGTTAACCCAATTGACTCAAGTTCAAAATCTGGAACTAGAGCAGGAAGTTTCCCAAGGGCAGCTTGACAGCTACTTCCCCGCAGGTAAAGGTGATAACTTGATTGCCCAAATGCGCGTAGAAATCGTCCTCCGCGACGGCATCATCGAAGATATACGTACGGGTTTTCCTGCTGTCTAAATTAAAAAGCCTGCTGAACACAGCAGGCTTTTTTGTATCCGCCCACTTATCCCTAAACGCATGAACGTTCTACTGGTTTATCCACTTTTTCCAAAAACGTTTTGGTCTTACGAAAAAATCTTAGAGCTAGTAAAACGCAAAGTGTTACTACCGCCGCTAGGTTTAATCACGGTTGCGGCAATCTTGCCCCAAGAATGGAACTTTAAACTAGTCGATCGCAATGTACGCACAATCACAGAGGCGGAGTGGCAATGGGCGGATCTGGTGATTTTATCGGCGATGATCGTCCAAAAAGATGACCTTTTGTCTTTAATCAAAGAAGCAAAGCAACGCGGCAAAAAAGTTGCCTGTGGTGGACCCTATCCTACTTCTGTGCCTGAAGACCCTCAAAGTGCAGGTGTTGATTACCTGATTTTGGATGAGGGTGAAATTACTTTGCCAATGTTTGTGGAGGCGATCGCCAAGGGAGAACCAAATGGCATTTTCCGCACTACTGAAAAGCCAGATATTACTGGTACTCCTGTGCCGCGCTTTGATCTTTTAGAATTAGATGCTTATGACTCGATGTCGATTCAGTTCTCGCGGGGATGCCCCTTCCAATGCGAATTCTGCGACATTATCGTGCTGTATGGACGCAAACCCCGTACTAAGACCCCTGCCCAACTACTTGCAGAGCTTGACCGTCTCAATGAGCTGGGTTGGCGACGTAGCGTATTTATGGTTGACGACAACTTTATTGGTAACAAGCGTAACGTCAGGTTGTTACTACAAGAGTTAAAAATTTGGCAGCTAAATCATCAATATCCTTTTAGTTTTATCACCGAAGCATCTGTAGATCTAGCGGCGGATCAAGAACTGATGGATCTGATGATGGAATGTCGTTTTGATGCCGTGTTCGTTGGTATTGAAACTCCCGACGAAGAAAGCTTGCAACTTACTCAAAAGTTCCAAAATACACGTTCATCTTTGTTTGAAGCTGTCGAAACAATTACAAAGACAGGATTGAGGGTAATGGCGGGGTTCATTATTGGGTTTGATGGTGAAAAATCTGGCGCAGGCGATCGCATTGTCCAATTTGTAAAACAAACTGGCATTCCTGCCACCACTTTTGCAATGTTGCAAGCGCTGCCTCATACGGCACTCTCACATCGCCTCGAAAAAGAAGGTCGCTTACGGAGTGGGAATGGCAATATCAACCAAACCACACTGTTGAATTTTGTGCCGACACGCCCCATCGAAGAGATCGCGCGGGAATATGTTGAAGCCTTTTGTGCTATTTATGAGCCGAATGCATACCTTGATCGGGTTTACAGCTATTACCTGAAGATGGGCGCACCTAGAGTTAAACCTCCAGATCGCGCTCCAAGCTGGATCGATCTCAAAGCTCTCGCGATCGTTATTTGGCGGCAAGGATTTAAACGCAATACTCGTTGGAAGTTCTGGCATCATTTGTTTAGCATGATCAAGGAAAACCCTGCGGTTTGGGAACAATACCTAACTGTCTGCGCTCACAATGAACATTTTATGGAGTACCGCGATATCGTGCGCAATGAAATCGAAGTGCAGCTTGCTGCTTATTGGGTAGAAGAAGAACGTCTGAAAAAACTTCAGGATGTTTCTAAAAAGGAGCTTGATCTTCTTGCTAGCTAAGCTCATAAGGGGAGGAGCTTCGCACCGCCCCTTATAATATTTACAGTACAACATTAATCAAACCCAACCCCAAAATATAAATAATGCGTGTTTTACTCGTCTATCCCTTATTCCCCAAAAGCTTTTGGTCGTTTGAAAAAACTCTAGAATTAGTTGGTTATAAGGCTCAACTACCACCTCTTGGCATGGTTACAGTTGCTGCAATCTTGCCACAAACTTGGGAATTTAAGCTAGTCGATCGCAATATTCGTGATATCACCGAAGCCGAGTGGCAATGGGCGGAAGTAGTGATCCTCTCGGCAATGATCGTCCAAAAGGAAGATTTCTTAGCCCAAATTCAAGAAGCCAAGAAACGCGGTAAATTGGTTGCTGTTGGTGGCCCCTACCCCACAGCTCTACCTGAAGAAGCGAAAGTTTCGGGTGCAGATTTCTTAATCCTTGATGAAGGCGAAATCACTTTGCCGATGTTTGTCGAAGCGATCGAAAGAGGCGATCGCAGCGGCATTTTGAGAGCTAACGGTGAACGCCCTGCGGTGACGGAAACGCCAATTCCCCGTTTCGAGTTACTCGAAATGAATCGCTATGCCGAAATGTCGGTACAGTTTTCTCGCGGATGTCCTTTCCAATGCGAATTTTGCGACATTATCGTTCTTTATGGACGCAAGCCCCGTACGAAAACCCCCGCGCAAATTCTTGCCGAATTGCAATATCTCTACGATCTTGGCTGGCGGCGAAGTATCTTTATGGTTGATGACAACTTCATTGGCAATAAGCGCAATGTGAAAGTCATGCTCCAAGAGCTAAAACCTTGGATGAAGGAGCGCAATTATCCCTTCTCCTTTGCCACAGAAGCATCTGTCGATCTTGCCCAAGATCCTGAAATGATGCAGATGATGGTGGACTGTAATTTTGGTTCCGTCTTCCTCGGTATTGAAACCCCTGATACTGATAGTCTTGCCCTCACCAAGAAGTTCCAAAACAATCGCGATCCTCTCTCGGAATCAGTGATTAACATTGCCAAAGCAGGTATCCGCGTCATGGCTGGATTTATCATCGGCTTTGATGGTGAGAAAAAAGGTGCAGGCGATCGCATTGTTCAATTTGTTGAAGAAACCGCCGTTCCTACAGCACTATTCAGTATGTTGCAAGCTTTGCCCGATACAGGACTATGGCATCGCTTGAATAAAGAAGGGCGGATGATTAAGCAAAACAGCAATGGACATCAAGCCACTTTGATGAACTTCGTACCTACTCGTCCGCTCGAAGACATCGCCAATGAATATGTTCATGCCTTCTGGACTCTTTACGATCCCTTGGTTTTTCTCAATCGCACCTACCGCCATTTCTTGATTTTGGGTGAATCCCCCTATAAAAGCCTCAAGCGAGAAAAGACTGATAAGAAGAAAAAAACAGAATGGACAGCCATTCGTGCATTGTTAATCTTGGCATGGCGACAAGGTTTTGTCCGCAAAACCCGCTTCCAATTCTGGATTAATCTCTTTGACTTGATGAGGCGTTATCCTAACGTGGTCATTAGCTATCTATCAGTTTGTTCTCAAGCAGAACATTTTCTCGAATATCGTATGATTGTCCGTCAACAGATTGAAGCACAGCTCGCTGACTATCTTGCTAATCCTCCTATCGTTCAACCAAAGGTTCTACCAAAGGTTGAACCAGTAGAGCAACTGCAAGATTTACAAGAAGTTAAGTAGCAAAAAACAAAAGCGGCGCGAAGCGCCGCTTTTGTTTTATTCAAAAATTTGAGCTAGGGGACAAGAGAATTCTGGTAATAATGGTGAAGTGAGTGTATCACTTACAAATAGAGTCATGGTTAGTTTGAGAATGCCATTCTCACGGCGATATACTTGGATTTGCTTAGCTCTCCAATCGGCAATCCAATATTCCAATACACCCTGAGATGAATAGAGCTTTAACTTAACTTCGCGATCGCGTCTTTCATTTTCTTTGCCTGATGATAGGATCTCGATCGCAAGATCAGGCGCACCCAGTAAATGTCCTGACTCATCAATCAAAGCTTCATATTTTTCTTTGCTCACCCATACCACATCAGGAATAACATCATCTTTATTACCAAAGATCACACCTGCACCCATAGCTACATATCCAAGCCCTGTGATTTTAGACCATGTTTTTAGCGCATAATAAAAATTCCCGCAGGTATCTTGATGATTCCAGTGAGGCGCTCTAGTCACGTAAAGTTCTCCATTAATAATTTCATAACGGTTGCCGTTGTCGGGTAGTAGCTCTAGGTCGGCGCTTGTCCAGAGGATCTTATCTTCTGTGGCGTTTGGGATTTTGGGATCTGCGATCGCTTGAGTCATAATGTTCTCCTAAGCAGAGCGATATGGCAATTATAACAAGTCATCTGAGTCGCAAATTTGATTACTCAAAAATTTGAGCTAGGGGACAAGAGAATTCTGGTAATAATGGTGAAGTGAGTGTATCACTTACAAATAGAGTCATGGTTAGTTTGAGAATGCCATTCTCACGGCGATATACTTGGATTTGCTTAGCTCTCCAATCGGCAATCCAATATTCCAATACACCCTGAGATGAATAGAGCTTTAACTTAACTTCGCGATCGCGTCTTTCATTTTCTTTGCCTGATGATAGGATCTCGATCGCAAGATCAGGCGCACCCAGTAAATGTCCTGACTCATCAATCAAAGCTTCATATTTTTCTTTGCTCACCCATACCACATCAGGAATAACATCATCTTTATTACCAAAGATCACACCTGCACCCATAGCGGTTTCACCTAATTTTGTAGCGATCGACCAAATATCTAAAGCAGTAAAAAGTCTGCCGCAAGTTTTTTGATGCTTCCAGTGAGGCGCTCTAGTCACGCAAAGTTCTCCATTAATAATCTCATAACGGTTGCCGTTTTCAGGTAGTAGCTCTAGGTCAGCGCTTGTCCAAGGAATGCTATCTTCCTTGACATTGGTTGGTATTTCGGGCGGAGCGATCGCTTGAGTCATAATGTTTTCCTAAGCGGAGCGATATAATAATTATAACAAGCCATCTCCATGCAGAGGCTTGAATTTTAAGGGGATAGTGATTACACAGGTTGTTCCTCGTCCAACTTCGCTACTGATGGAAATATTCCCTTGATGTAAATCCACACATTTTTTGACGACAACTAATCCTAAACCAGTACCAGAGATAGTTTTAACATTCTTGCCTCGATGAAAAGGCTCAAACAATTGTTTTTGATCTTCCAATAAAATACCAATTCCTTGATCTTGGACTTGAATTATGAGGTTATCTGATTGAAATTCTAGTGAAAAAGAGATATTCCCACCCTGTGGAGAATATTTTATGGCGTTGGAAAGTAAATTTGAGAGCATTGATCGCAATAATTTTTCATCCAGAGCCACATGTTGAGAATTGCCTTGACAACTAAAAGTGAGTTGGTGCAGATTTCCAGCGCTGAGTTGCATCTCTTCAACAAAATGACGACAATAGGCTTCTAGTGCTAGAGATTTAGGGTTAAATGCGAGCTTTCCTGTCTCCGCACGATTGATTGTCAAAATATCATCCAGTAACTGCACCATATTCCTCACTGAATCTTGGATACGATGTAAGTTACGCAATCTTTTTTCAGTATTATCCCATTCCTGCTGAGAGTTTTCGAGGACCTGAGCTGCTGCTAAAGCTGTGCTCAATGGCGTGCGAAACTCATGGGAAGCCATGGAGAAAAAGCGCGTTTTTAAAGCACTTAGTTCTTTCTCTCTTTCAAGGGCTAGCCAAATTTCATCAAGGCGTTTACGCTCAGTGATGTCACGAGCATTGACCATAACTCTCAAAGTCGCAGCACTATCAGCAAAGGGTTGACTGATGGCTTCAAGAATTCGCCAAGAGCCATCTTGATGCCGATGCCGAAATTCGATGGGATTGAGAATTTCTGCTTGATTATTATTGGTAAGGCGATCGCGTAATGTCACTTGTGGAAAACTTTGGGCGATCGGCAAATCCTCTGGATGAATAAATGCATTTACATTTTCGCCAACAAGCTCAGTGACAGCATAGCCTAAAACTTTTTCGACAGAGGGACTAACATAACCAATTGTGCCATCAGGATCGAGGATCATAATAATATCTAAGGCATTTTCGATCAGCGATCGGAACCGTTCTTCGCTTTGTCGCAGTGCTTGTTCTACCTGCTTACGCTCAGTAGTGTCACGCTGCACAGCAATCCAATGGGTGTACCAACCTTTTGCATTAGCAACGGGCACTAGGCTGAATTCATTCCAAAATTCTGATCCATCTTTGCAATAGTTAATGACTTCAACCGTAATAGATTCCCATCGAGAAAGTGCACTGCGGACTTTCTGGAGCTGGGCTTGATCCGTTTTTGCTCCTTGCAAAATCCGTGGTGTTTTTCCTAACACCTCTTCGGGTTTGTAGCCAGTGATCCTTGTAAAAGCTTCATTTACATAGAGGATTCTGGGGCCAGGAGCATCGATAGATTCTGCTTCTGTAACGATTACTGCGTCATTGGTATTGACTACGACAGATTGCAATAGTCGCACCTGTTCTGCTTGTCTTTTTTGTTCGGAAATATCAGCGATTACGGCAACAAGTCCGCTGATTTCCCCATTTGTGTCGGGCAAGGGAGCCGCCGAGAAAATGATATCGATCGCTGATCCATCTTTTTTAAAGCGAGACATTTCTAATCTAGTATAGGTTTTACCTTGAAGAACGCTATTTTGGATGGTGGTACTATCTTCTAATTGTTCATCTAATGGAATTGGACTAGGATGATTAATTACCTCATCTTCTTTCCATCCAAACATCTGTTCAGCAGCAGGATTCCAGATTTTAACTCTCCCTTCCAAATCCAGCATAAAAATTGCACGGGGAGAGGCACTGACTAGAGCTTGGAGGGTTTCATTAGTATGGCGCAGAGCAATTTCAGTACGCTGTCGTTCTGAAATCTCATCTCGTAGGGAAGCATTAACATTAGCAAGTTCAACAGTGCGCTGTTGAACTCGTTGTTCGAGTTGCGTATTGAGATATTGAAGTTGTTTATAAAGCTCTGATTGTTGAATAGCGATCGCTACCTGAGTGGCTAGCTGTTTCATTAGTTCCATTTCCCAGTCTTCCCATTGACGTGGATGATTGCATTGATGCGCAATCAATAATCCCCAGAGATAGGGCTGAGAAGTTTCTGACTCATTCCCTTTACGATTTTCTTGAATAATTGGTACTACTAGTTTAGCTTGAACTCCAAACCGTTTTACAAAATCAGCAAGACACAGTTCTACATCAGCCTGCTTCACGTTAGCAATGGAGCGAGCTTTTCCTAAAGAGTAAGCTTGATGATATTGTTGAGGGAAAACTTCTTCGGGAAAGACTTGACCTAAGATACTGGGGTAGGGTGGTAAGACAGTTTCATGGATAGCGCTACCAGTGCCATCGTCCCATAGGCGATAAATTAGAACGCGATCGGCTTGCAAAAAGAGTTGGACTTCTTTGACTGTGGTGGTAAGGACTTCATCAAGATTGAGGGATTGGCGAATTTGGTGAGCAATTTGTGTAACCAGTCTTTCGCGATCGCTCTGCTGTCGCAATAATTTTTCTGTACGACGACGATTTCCTTCTCTTGTGAAAAAAAGGAAGCCTACCAATAGGATGAAAAGGCTAAGGCAAATTGCGATCGCATAAAAACTGGTCATACTCCCAAGCATCCTGAAAAGGACGTAGTGCCACACGCTCTAACTAAATAATCTTAAAAAAGTCTTGCTTTGCAAGACTTTTTTAAGATTATTTATAAATTATAGAGTTTACAACCCAATTAAAACTCCCAATAGCAATAAACCAACAAAACCAGCCCCAGCATAGGTAATACCTGCACCAATTTTGCCGATAATAGCAGGTGGGTTCTTTTGCCATTCCCAACGGACATAATCCAATCTTGCTGCGCCTTTATTGCCTTTAAAGACTTGTTTAGGCAAGCGATCGCGATAGTCAGCACCATAACGAGCCATGTGAGCAAAAGTGACTTCGCCCTTGGTCTGCTTAGCCAAGATACGGCGACGCTGATAGGGCACAATGCTATCGCCAAAGTTACTTAGATATTCTTCACTACTGAGCAACTCATCCACAAAAGCTTGGAGCCCCTTGGTCGCAATCACAATCGACCACGCAATCTTTTCGCGATCGCTATAGACATTACGACCAAGAATCCGCTGGATACAAATCTCTGCAAAGCGATAGTTATTATTACTATCAAAAGTCAATCGTCTGAAGGAATCAGATAATACCAAGCCGCGAATGAATCCTCTAACCGTAATTTGCCCTGCTCGCAACTGAGACTCTAGATTTACTTGACGATGGCTTTCTAGCATCTGCTGTTCGTTGCAAATTTGACGGTAGGCTGCGCTGATTAGGAGATCCATCTCAAAGCCAGATAGCAGATTGTCGGTGCTATAAATTCGAGGTTGCTCATCACCTGCGACTTCAAATCCAGCAACGCGCTGATTTTGGGATAATGGTTTGTAATCTAACAATGGAAGCGACATAAATAATTCTCCTAAAAAATTTTAATGAATTTTTAGAACTTGGCGCAAAGCGTCAAGCTCTACATTGAGCGTTAACTATTGAAAACGCGGCTGCGCCATTTGTTCAATCGCGCATCACCGATCGCGGCATACCTCCGCGCATCAGCAATTTGAGCTTTCAGGTTTGCAATCTGTTCAATCTGATTATCTGTCTGTTGTAATAAGGAGTCAGAAACATCTCCTTGAAACGAGGCAAACAAAGGTTGCCAAGAAATTTTGAGATAAGCTGCACCTATAGAAGCTGATGGACGAAGATCGGCTAGTTGTTTTTGCAAATTTTCGATGATTAGATCTTGATCGAGTAAAGTTTGTCGTAATTCTTGTTCGGCGGCAAACCTTGCCGATGTATCCCAAGATTGAGTTTGCCCGATACCCGATGTTTTTGGCTTAAAGACTTCAGCAAGGATGGCAGCAGCATCACTGACTTTGAGCTTGCCGTAGGGAGCAGAAGGTGCACCCTTGAGTGGTGCAATCGCGCTCGGACGATTTCGGAAAATGCAACTATTCAGTCGGAAGCGATTTTGATGAGTTGGATCTTTATCGCTGCTAGCTGCACCGCGCAAAAGCTGAAACATATGCGTAAAACCAACCATTTTCTTCCCCATCATGTTTTTATAACCACGATAGTAAGGAACGGTATCTTCGCCAAAAGCATGATGATATTCATCACTATCAATGTAGTCATTTATCTCCATTTCAAACCCGCCGCGATCGAGCAACTGAGCATGATCAGCCATCTCTTCCGCACTTTCAGGAGCACGACCTAGCAAATGTTTGAAATTGAGTTCAATAGACCGCATTCGTGGACATGGCTCAAAAAATCTTGCGCGATACTGCTCTGACAGGGCGATCTGACGCACAAATTCGCGTACAGAGATATCGCCCTGCTTAAGCTGAGATTCAGCGACAATTAACCGTTCGCTTTCCATTACATAGGCATTACCTAATACTTGTCGATAAGCCGCGCGAATGACAAGATCGACATCAGCTTCGGAATGATTTCGCCAAAGTTGAATCGGCGCTGTTTCATCGAAGCGGCTAACTCCAAGATTTGCCTCTGGATTGACAAATGGATTTATAAAAGTGCTGACCATGTTAAATGTCTCTTCGATATAAAAATGGATTCTAATGTTAAAAAATATAATTAAAGGAAATAGGAAAATTAAACCTGTCTGTTCTTGCGTACAAATCGAAGTGATATTAAAACAATCACTGCTTTCTCAATATGAACCTAGATAATCCCATACCGAAAGTAAGGAAATCGGTTAGAGAATTGTAAAGAAAACGGAAAGATCGCTCTTAGGCAATAAATCTTGATATTCTGTTACATTTATTTGGGTTTACAAGTCGCAACTTATGATATGCGGTTATTGATATCCTCGAAAACCCAAGAAACAATAGCACCGCTATTGTTTCTTGGGTTTTGGAATCGGAATTTTGGTAACAAATTTTTGTAGAATTAGAGAAGTTTGATCTCATCTCCCAAAAAATTCCATCCTATGAGGATTCTTCTAGTTGAAGATGATATCCGCCTTGCCGAAACTTTGGCTGAAGCGCTAACCGATGAGCGTTATATTGTGGATATTGCCACTGATGGTGAAACAGGTTGGCATCAAGCTCAGTCCCTAGATTACGATTTGATGCTTTTGGATTTAATGTTGCCAGAACTAGATGGTATTAGTCTCTGTCATCGTTTGCGATCGCATGGTTACAACTTACCAATCTTGATGCTCACAGCTTGCGATACTATCGATCATGAAATTAACGGTTTAGATGTAGGAGCCGATGATTATATTGTCAAACCCGTTGATTTACAAAAGCTCTTTGCAAGGATTCGCGCACTATTACGTCGTGGTAGTCAAATCGCATCGCCAGTTTTGGAGTGGGGTGACTTATATCTAAATCCAAGTACTTGTGAAGTTGGCTATGGTGAAAATCCTATCCATTTAACGCCCAAGGAATATGCTCTTTTAGAATTACTACTTCGGAATGGAAGACGGGTCTTGAGCCGTAGTGTCATGATCGAGCATGTGTGGTCGTTGGAATCACCTCCAGAGGAGCATACTGTAAAGGTTCATATTCGAGGTTTGCGCCAAAAGATGAAAGCCGCAGGTGCTAACGAAGATTTGATTGAGACAGTGCATAGTATGGGCTATCGTCTAAATCGGACTTACAGTAAACTTCGCTAAGAGCCTATACTGCCAGCTAAGCGGGCGATATAGGCTTTTCGTTGTTTTTATTAGTGTTACTTGGAACGCAGATGATGAATCTCTTGCTGCTAGCCAAGCAGGGCAACCACGGGGGGATTACCCCTACCTGCAATAATCCATGTTTTGTAGGGGCTGCGGACGGTGCGTGCCAGCTCTGAACCTATGCCATCGCAGGAATTCGTTCCACGCAATGTCAGTTATTTGGGATCGTATGTTGAACCATCAAAAAAAGTTTCTACTCCTCGTGAAGTTGAAATGGGGATATTGGTATCAGGAACCCCGATCGCTTTAGCTGCATTTTTCCAAAGATCTTCACGATTTACAGCATCAATAGTTTCTTTTGTCTCAAACCCAGCAGGTAAAGGATTCCATCGATGATATTCTCTTAGAAACCAAAGATCATGGCTTTTGTATGGATATGAAACCGATATCCCATCATTTGACCAATACTTAATGGAATTAATGGAATTATGGCTATCTATTTTCAGTCTTTTCATACTTTGTTTGGGACTGTTTTGAAAAAGCTGAGAAAACATCTTGATCGGCTCAGATATGAGGTTACGGTTTGTAAAACTTAGAGCTAAAAGTGTATCCAACTCCCTAGCATTAGCAGGCTCATCACACCAGATCTGAGCTTCCATAATTGCTTGGAGCAGAGCTTGAGTAGCGATCGGATATTTATCTACCCAATCAGCTCGCATTGCAAGAATCTCCCCTGGGTAATTGCGCCAGATTTCGCCGATCGCGATCGCAGGATCAGCCAAACGTGATTCAATTAATTTGAGCGTTCGCCAGCTATCTAGACAGAGTAAATCAGCTTTATTCTGTTTAACTTGCGGAATGATCTCATCTATTGGAATTTCTAAGATATCGATATTCTGTTTAGGAATTATATCCATCGAAGCCAACCAATATCTTAGCCATAAATCGTAATTACTACCTAATTCTGCGATCGCGCCATTCATTGGCTGACCAAAGAACTTAGCAACATCTTGCCAAGGCGAAAAAGTAGCCCGTTTAAGCTGAATGCCAAAAGGCTTGAGTCGCTTAGAAACAACAATATATCCACCATGAGTATGGAGTCGCATCAGTACATACATGGCGGTTTTGTGCGGTCGGTTGACTAAGCCCTCATTCATCAATTCAGGTAAAGGGCTATAGAAATGTCCGCCATCAATACCATCATCACTTGTGCCCAATTCGGTTCCAATTGCCGTGCGATCGCTAATATCTTGCCAAGATTTAAATGGAACTAATTCCACATCGGTCATGCCATATTTAGCAAAAAGTTTTTTGTTGTTAGCAACTAAAATTGGCGCAATTTCGAGCGATGGAATTATGCCAAGGCGTACCGACTGAACTTCTGGAATACCCGACATTTTTACTTCAGGATTATTAATCTGAAGTGACTGATTTGCTGAGGTTTTAGGCGTACAATTACTCAGCAATACTGTACTTGCTGCTACGCCAAAGCTAGTTAGGAGCTTACGTCTAGAAAGTTGCATAACATTTTTTACAGCAATTCCAAAGAATTTGATAAAAGTGTTGTAAAGCAACACTTTTATCAAATTCTTTGGTTTTTAGTTCAGCGCGAAGCGCTTAAAAATGAATAAACTATATCTAGGATACGCTGGCTAGATTTGCCATCGCCAAAGGGATTAGCAATATTCGCCATTTGGTCATAGGCTTTGCGATCGCTGAGTAGTTTAGAAGCTGCTGCCACAATATCATTAGTTTCTGTACCGACCAGCTTGCTTGTGCCTGCATCAACCGCTTCTGGACGCTCAGTAGTAGATCGCAATACCAATACTGGTTTACCGAGGCTAGGAGCTTCTTCTTGTAAGCCACCTGAGTCACTCATGATCAGGTAACAGCGCTGCATCGCCCCAACCAATTGTTCATAATCCAAAGGTTCCACCAAGAAAATACGAGGATGATTGCCTAGTTTCTCTATTAAAGGCTCTCTTACTACAGGATTAAGATGCAGTGGGAGTACCAGAGCCACATCAGAAAAATCTGCCAAAATCTGCAACCATGCTTGGATGATTTGCGCTAATGGCTCTCCCCAGTTCTCACGACGATGGACAGTTGCTAAGATCACCCGATGGGCTGTCCAATCTAAGCCATTAATCTCACATTTAGGAGATCGCCCTGAAACATACAACAACGCATCAATTACAGTATTACCTGTATTGTGGATACCCGTTTTCACTCCAGAAACTTGGAGGTTTTTAACTGAGGCTTGGGTGGGCGCAAAATGAAGTTGGGCAATTTGTGAGACTAAACGACGATTTGCTTCTTCAGGAAATGGATTAAATAGGTTATCTGTCCGTAGTCCTGCCTCCACATGACCGACTGGAATTTGCTGATAAAAGGCAGCCAGAGCCGCTGCAAATGCTGTGGTTGTATCACCTTGGACTAAAACAATATTGGGCTGAATCTCCTTGTATAACTTCTCTAAACCGATCAAACTACTACAAGTGATTTGGGTGAGAGTTTGCTTAGGCAGCATGATATCTAAGTCATAATCTGCTTTAAGTTCAAACAACTGCATCACCTGTTCCACCATTTCTCGATGTTGCCCAGTTAAAATCACCGAAGTTTGGAACTTCGGATTATTTCTGAATAGATGAATGATCGGGGCAAGTTTAATTGCTTCTGGACGAGTTCCTAAAGTAATACAAACATGGAATTGAGTTGACACAATAATCCTTACTTAATGATGTTACGCCGAATGCAGATGATGAATCTCTTGTTGATAGCTCAGCAGGGCAACCACGGGGGATTGCCCCTACCTACCTAATGATTCATGTTCTGTAGGGGCTGCGGATGGTGCGTGCCAGCCCTAAACCTCATCTATCACAGGAATTATATCTGCGGAAGGTGAGTTAATAATTAATTGTGGTGAAACGGATACAGCTTTAGGTGCTTTGCTACTGCCAAAGACAGCATGAATTCCTCTTAAGGCGGCAATAATCAGCACACTAACAACAACATATTGAGCAAGCTGAATTGCGAAAATTGGCGTTTTTAGGAAAGCTTGTAAAGAGATGTTATTGGTGGAAGATGTGGTTTCCAACTGGAAATCGCTATCTTGCGATGAGTGTGTGTTTTCTAAATCAGAATCTAGATAATTTGTTGCATGAATATTTGGTAAGGGTTCGGGAAAACTTGTGTCTCCAAACATTTCATCTAGATCAGGACTAGAGGCTGGAGGATTATTTTCGCTATTTGCGCGATCGCTACGATCATGCATAGATTTTAGTGGCAGTACTGGTAAAGGAGGTATTTTAAGACGTTGTTTAGACTCCGTGATTCCGCCATTTTCATTAACATTGAGATCTTCTTGCTCAACCAAATAAATTTCCTCAGTCCATGCAGGTTCATCACATCCTGTTTGTTGCCAAGACACTGAGATTGTCGAAACATTCTTAACCTCAAGGGTAATAAACCACTTTTTGAGCATCCCCACTAGTACCTGCCGATTAGGAATTCGCACCTCATCGTCCAGCGATCGCAGATCTGACTCAATTAAAATTTCTAAGCGATCACCCTCACGCTCAACGTTTGCTAGCATTGCTTGAGACTTGAGCAATCGATTCATTAGCGATGCGATCGCATTAACGTTGCCCTGTTTGGCTTGTTCAACTAGTGGATTTTGTGTCATGGCATCAACCTTGAAGGCTAATCCTAATAATTGGTTTTCAGATTAAGCCAAATGTATCAGATTTTTGCAACTATAGCTGTCGCCAAAACTAAAAAGTAAATGGGAGCACTTCTCATCGCCATTTCTAGATAAAAAATAGAGTGGGCGCAAAGCCCACTCTATTTTTTATCTAGAAGCTACCGCGCATGACTTTATTTAGCATTGCTTCAACCTGTGAAGCAAACTGAGTATGGCTCATGCCTAGTTGGTCTAAAACACTAAGCGATAATTCTAGCGATCGCAAAGACTTGCCCTGATATTGATATTGAAACTGCGAACTACCGCATAGCTGATATAGACAGGCTAAATCGTAGAGAGATTTAGCATATTCATACATCATCCCGAATTGCTCAAAAGAGAGCGAAGCATCAAGTAATGAGTCTTCGGCAGTTTCGATCGCATCTTCATCAAGACTATCTAAGCCATCAAGCAATCGATAAACATAGATGCGTCCTCGGATATGTTTTGCGATCGCAATTCCTCGCAGATATTGGTAATCGCGGAAACGAGGTAGAACATGCACTCGAATACAGATTAGGCTTTCTTCAACTTGGCGATTGCCTAGCAAAGCTTCAGCCAAATCACAATATAAATAGCCAATTTCGATGGAATCAACAGGCTCTTTGAGCAAAGAAATTGCATCTTGGCATAATTCAAGAGCTAATTGCCATTGAGACTCAGCGATCGCAACTTTCACCAGCCCTTTAATCGACTGCAACCGCAAGAAATTATCAGCTCACCTTACGCAGATAGAAAATCCAGAGATTTGATTTAGATAAAAGAGTCTGAGAATGTATACTGAAACAAAGTTTGAACGTAATTGCTTCATCGAAACTAAACCAAGAGTAGCACATAGGAA
>JBIKYZ010000282.1:0-6151 GCA_044354985.1 Pseudanabaena sp.
AGGCAAATATCGCAGACTCAGCAAGGATTATGAATTTTATGAGAACACCTCGGAGTCCTTTATTTACCTAGCTTTGATCCGCAAAATGCTTAGAAATCTTACTGCTGTCAATTCTTAAATGCTTTCTTAATCTAACCTAAAACCAGTAGACATCCATGAAATACGCAATTCTTGTCTATGAAACTGAGCAAGACCTTCGCGATCGCGCAAAACACATGCCAGCCTATAACGCCTACTCCCAAGCATTAGCCGAAGCAGGAGTTGCCGCAGGCGGAGCAGCACTTCATCCTAGTCAAACAGCCACAACCATTCGGCTCCTAAACGGACAACGTAATGTTCAAGATGGCCCCTATGCCGACACAAAAGAGCAACTGGGCGGATTTTTTATTATTGATGTTCCTGATTTAGATACTGCAATGGATTGGGCAGCCCGATGTCCAGCCGCCAGTAATTGCGCCGTCGAAGTCCGTCCACTGTTACCCATGTAGCAGAGATGTTTGAGTGAGACTGTACTCACTTCAACATCGAAACTCAGTCCCAGCAAAGTTTTTGAAATTTAATTTTGCCGCAGACAAAATTAAATTCGCTATAGGAGAAAAATGCCATGAAACTCTATTACTTCCCTCCCTCTCCCAATACACGCAAAGTACATGCCGTAGCTATTCATCTTCAGCTTCCCATTGACCTGAAGCTAGTGGACTTAGAGAAACGCGAACAACACAACCCCGAATTCATCCAGCTAAATCCCACAGGACGCACACCCGTTCTCCAAGATAGCGACTTTATCCTTTGGGAATCAACTGCAATCATGCAGTACTTGGCTAGTCAAGTCCCTAATTCTCTCTGGCCAGAAAATCCTCAGATTCGAGCAGATATTATGCGCTGGCAGAGTTGGCAACTTGCCCATTGGTCTCCAGCCTGTCAGCCCTTACAGTTCGAGAACTTTGTGAAGGCTCTGTTACAACTAGGTGAGCCAGACCAGCAAGTAATACAGCAAGCAACCGATCGCTTTCATAAAGAAGCGATCGCCTTGAATAAACATCTCGCAGATCGAGAATACCTAGTCAATGACACCTTGACCTTAGCTGATTTCTCCGTGGCAAGTGACTTGACCTATGCCGTACCTGCTCAATTTCCATTAACAGACTATCCGCATATTCAAGCATGGTATGCAAGAATCGAGCAGTTACCTGCTTGGCAACAAACCGCACCGCGAGGTTAATCACAAATGGAAGCACGTCGAGCCGCCGAATTAGCCGCCCGCAACTCCTATGGTAGACTAGTCGCCTATTTAGCCGCCAAGACAAGGGATGTTGCCGCCGCCGAAGATGCCCTCGGCGATGCTTTCCTCTCAGCACTGAAAACTTGGGAAGAAAGTGGCGATCCTAAAAATCCTGAAGCATGGCTACTAGTAACAGCGCGAAATCGATTGATTGATGCAGGACGGCGATCGCAAGTTCGCGACAAGGTTCTCAATACCTTCAAACATAACGGACTAGAATTTTCAACCGAGCCATCTTTAGAGTCTGTCACCTTTCCTGACGATCGATTGAAATTGCTTTTTATTTGTGCTCACCCTGCGATCGATTCCGCAATTCACACCGCCTTAATGTTGCAAACTGTTCTTGGATTGAATGCAGCGCAGATTGCCTCAGCGTTTCTAGTTGCTCCAGCGACCATGAGTCAGCGACTGGTGAGAGCAAAAACAAAAATTCGCGATGCAGGTATTGCTTTTGAATTGCCAGAAGAGAAGGATTTGTCAACGAGACTAGCAGCTGTATTAGAAGCAATTTATGCAGCATATACCAACGCTTGGGAAACTGTAGATGGCAGCGATCCACGTCATCGAGGATTGGCTGAAGAGGCAATCTGGCTAGCACGTCTTTGTGTACAGTTAATGCCTCAAGAACCAGAAGCGAGAGGATTGCTCGCGCTCATGCTCTATTGTGAATCTCGCCGCGATGCAAGGCGCAATGCTAATGGTGCGTATGTACCACTGTTGGAACAAGACACAAATCTATGGTCACAAACAGCGATCGCTGAAGCAGAAAGAGAACTTACACAAGCCGCAACCTTTAAACAATTAGGAAGATTTCAACTTGAAGCGGCGATTCAATCGATTCATGCCCAACGCGCGATCGCACAACCCGTAAATTGGCAAGCCTTAGCTTTACTATACGAAGGATTGATTCAGCTTTCGCCGACATTAGGAGCTTTAGTCAGCCATGCCGCCGCGATCGCTGAAGCGCAAGGTCTAGAATATGGTTTAACTAGACTTGATGCAATACCTATGGAATCTATAAAAAGCTATCAACCCTATTGGGCTTTAAAGGCTCACTTACTCAAGCAGTCAGGTTTAGAAGCAGAATCACAACAAGCTTATATCAGAGCGATCGGTCTTACGGAAGACTCAGCCATCCGCGAGTTTCTTCTGAACAAATCAAAACCCAAATAGTGAGAGGCGGCGCGAAGCGCCGCCTCTCACTATTTGGGTTTTATGTCCTAACAAGAATGGCGACAGCTATAAAAGCACAAAATGGCTACGCCATATCGAGCTTGGGGTTACAAAATTTTGTTTGATTAGCCTTTTGCAATTTCTAGAATCTCCTCAAAACTAAGCGTAACTATTTCTGATGGTTGATCGCTTAGCCATAGTAAATACTCATGATTACCAGTACGACCCTGAATGCTCGAAGGCGTTAAACCCTGAAAGTGCCAACCAAGACTTTGAGCAGATTGTAAAACCTGCGCGATCGCATCGGCTCTAACTTTGGGTTCGCGCACAATGCCATTTTTGCCAACTTGTCCCTTACCCGCCTCAAATTGCGGCTTAACCAACAATAGAGTTTCACGAGGTGATCGCAACAAATTCCACAACGCGGGCAAAATCTTAGTCAATGAAATAAACGATAAATCTAAAACTGCAAAGTCAGGAACTAGATCTTCGGCAGAATATAAATCTTCGGGCTTAAGATGTCTTAAATTAGTCCGCTCGCGCAATACCACCCGATCATCACTGCGAATTTCCCAAGCTACTTGTCCATAGCCCACGTCAATGCCGTAGACCTTCGCAGCCCCCTGCTTCAACATACAGTCGGTAAAACCGCCCGTCGAGATGCCACCATCAAAACAAGTGCGATCGCGAACATTTATACCAAATGTAGCGATCGCACCAGCCAGCTTCTCACCACCACGGGAAACAAAAGGAGACTGTTGCTTCACCAAAATCGCGGCATCGTCTTTGACCTCAGTACCAACCTTGTCAATCACTTGCTGATTTACCTGCACCCAACCAGCCCGAATAAATTTTTGAGCCTGCTCTCTAGAAGGTGCAAGCCCTAAATCAACCAATAAAACATCTAAACGTTTTTTCAAACTCTCGTAACCATCAACAATACTTGTGCAAAACAAACTACCTAAACCTGTAGAGTTGTGCCCCAGTAGGGCGCAACTCTACAGATTCTAATGAATATTTCCCACAGGCATATATTCTTGGATCAGCTTACGCTGACTGACCCGATCACCTTCTGCTAACAAGCGATCGCCTGCTTCTTTTAGAGTTCTCAAGTCAAAACTTGGCGGACGAAATTCGGGTAAAGCTTCAGTACTATTAACTAAACGCAACGATAAACGATCTAAACCAATTTCATAAACAAACTTACGCACTTGCTCATCATACAAGCTCGATCGCAGGGAGCCGAAGAAATCAATCGAGCGATCGGGATACATATCCACAAGGCGTTCAATTTCCCATTGCGGAATATTATCAGGCGCAAAAATACCACAGACAATACCAATGCGATCGCTACGATCGGGCATCCAGAAAAACTTCTCCATCCGACCATCACGCACCAACGGCGCATACAAAGTCGAAAAATCATTCCCTGTCACAATAATCGGTACGCGCCGAATCGGATTGCTGTCATAACTCCCTGGTAACTGCACATTAGTTGGGTTGTCAGCAATATTCATCAAAGTCGCATTCACCAACTGTGTATTGACAGTATATTGGGTCGTGCTATCAACCCGTCCCGCCCCCGCATCTAGATCATTAATCAACAAAGCGCACATTTTGCCACGGACTTTCACCAGTTCCGCCGCTTCGCGATAACGCATTCTAATTAGCCTTGCAGGATCACCAGCATCAGGACTTTCCAACTCACCACCCGACATTCTAATTGGCTCAATGCCAAGCCGCTCAAAAGCTAATTCACATTGAAATGATTTCCCCTCCCCTTTGCCACCATGAATACCTAAAATCAGCGGTACATTTACATTAGGCAGCTTCATGAAGTTCTTAGCAAGATGGACAGCTAATTTATCCAAAAAGCGCGGTGAGATGTAATAAGACATACAGATTAATTTTGATAACTAATAGGAATTTACACTACAAGGCTTTACAAACCCAAAAATAAGAAGGGGTAATTCATGAATTACCCCTTCTTATTTTTGGGTTTGTAAATAAAAAAGCCCGCCTAGGCGGGCTTTTTTATTTACTTCTTGTCTTTGGTGATGACCTTAGGAGGTTCACGGAAGAAGATTGCAAAGAAGAACAAACCAATCAAACAAGCGAAAATTAAAGTGTAAGTGAGAGCTTCCATGTAATTTTATGCCTCAACAGCGCGAGTAGATTTATCGCCAACTTTTTGGAATGCACCCCATTCAACTTGCTCTTCGCTCATTTCTGGGTCAACCCCAGCAAACACATCGCGGAACAAGGTACGAGCACCATGCCAAATATGACCGAAGAAGAAGAACAGAGCAAATACTGCATGTCCAAAGGTAAACCAACCACGAGGGCTAGTACGGAACACACCATCAGAATTGTTCTTTTCTTGATCGAATTCAAAGATTTCGCCTAGCTGAGCTTGACGAGCATACTTCTTAACCGAAGGAGCATCAGTAAAGGTTTTGCCATTTAACGCGCCGCCGACAAAGGCTACATTAACGCCAGTTTGCTCAACACTATACTTAGACTCAGCACGACGGAAAGGAATATCAGCTCTGACAACACCATCTTGGTCTTGGAGAACTACAGGGAAAGTTTCAAAGAAGTTAGGCAAACGACGAACACTTAGTTCACGGCCTTCACCATCTTTGAAAATTGGATGCCCTTGCCAACCTTGAGCAACACCATCACCATTATTCATAGGACCGACGCGGAACAAACCACCTTTCGCAGGGCTGTTACCAACATAGTCGTAGAAAGCGAGTTTGTCAGGAATCTTTGACCAAGCTTCTTCAGCACTCAAACCAGCATTTAAGCCAGTTTGGACACGGCGAGAAATTTCTTGTTGGAAAGAGTTGCTATCCCACTGATAGCGAGTAGGACCAAACAATTCGATTGGTGTTGCTGCCGAGCCGTACCACATGGTTCCAGCGACAACGAAAGCCGCAAAGAATACAGCAGCAATACTGCTAGAAAGTACGGTCTCGATGTTACCCATACGCAGAGCTTTGTACAAACGCTCTGGTGGACGCACGGTCAGGTGGAATAGACCAGCAACGATACCAACGATACCCGCAGCAATGTGGTGAGCCACAATACCACCAGCATTGAAGGGGTTAAATCCGTTAGGTCCCCATTCAGGGGCAACAGGTCCAACATGTCCAGTCAAGCCATAGGCATCAGAGATCCACATACCAGGTCCAAATAAACCAGTTTGGTGGAATGCGCCGAAGCCAAAGCAGAGTAAACCAGATAAAAATAGGTGAATACCAAACATTTTAGGCAAGTCCAATGCTGGCTCACCTGTGCGAGGATCTCTAAATAGTTCTAGATCCCAGTTAACCCAGTGCCAAATAGCAGCAAGGAAGAGTAAACCAGAAAGTACGATGTGTGCTAAAGCGACACCTTCAAAAGACCAAAAGCCGGGGTCGGCAACTTGTTCACCAGTGATTGTCCAGCCGCTCCAAGAATTGGTAATGCCAAGACGAGTCATGAAAGGCATTACGAACATACCTTGCCGCCACATGGGGTTGAGGACGGGGTCACTGGGGTCAAAAATTGCTAGCTCATAAAGCGCCATCGAGCCTGCCCACCCTGCTACGAGAGCAGTGTGCATCAGGTGCGTGGCAATCAGTCTTCCTGGATCGTTCAGGAGAACTGTATGCACTCGATACCAGGGTAATCCCATTGCAAATGTTCCTT
>JBIKYZ010000074.1:0-19930 GCA_044354985.1 Pseudanabaena sp.
CCATCGTTCTGAAATATTGAGGACTCTGGCAATTCCAGCTAGTGGGATTTTTTCTAGTAGTAGTTTCTCAAGAAGGTCTTAAGTGTCTTGGGTACGCTCTGAAACTCTCTGCCACTGTGGATTTTCTACAAATTGACGACCACAGTCCCGACATTTATAATTTTGTTTTCCATGTCGTGTACTGCCGTTTTTTACCACGGATACGGACTGGCAGGATGGACAGGATGGCCTTGCTTCTGACATTACTTTACTTTGTATCAACTATCTGGATATTTTCCTTTTTAGGACTACCAATAATTAAGCTAATATTAATTGAACTTCATGTATATAAGCCAATTATGCAAATGAATTCATACCCTCTCAATGATTTGTTTTGGCTACTTCAAAACAAATCACTAAATCAATGCTATATTCGCTTTTCTGCCCATGAATCTTCTCAATTAGGAATGATTATTTTTGCCCAAAAGAATAATGCAATTTCTCACCCTCAAAATTTCTAAACTCTGTATAGAAATTATATTGTTTACTAATTCTAAATTCAAATAATTTAACCAATAAACTAATGAACTATTTATAACCGAGTATAAATCTATAGTTAGTAATTTTAGCTAAGCCAATTAAGGGTCCACATAATACAAATTTTGCTCCCACGTCTGTTGAGATTTTAGTAATAAACTATATTAAAATCATTCGCATTATTTTACTTTGCCTGAATCATCATTTTTATAATATCTTGCATTTCGTACTTCGCCTGCCACCCCAGTTTTTCTCTAGCTTTTTGTGGATCACCACAACTTCTCATGATCTCTGAAGGACGAAATAAGCTTTGATCGATCACAAGGCGATCGCTTGACTCTATCCCAAAATAATCAAAACCAGTTTCAACAAATTTCTGAAGACTATTACTTTTACCTGTAGCAATTACATAGTCATCTGGCTCCGACTGCTGGAGCATAAGATACATTGCTTCAACATAGTCCGCCGCCCAGCCCCAGTCCCTTTGAATATTAGTATTGCCTAGGATTAATTTCTCAGGACTTCCATTCGCAATTCTACAAATAGCCGAGATGATTTTTTGGGTAACAAATCGCTCTGGTCTCAAGGGGGAGTCGTGGTTAAACAAAATTCCTGAGCAAGCAAAGATATTGTAGGCTTCTCGATAATTAGCTACCTCCCAAAATGCAGCAGCCTTAGCCACTGCATAGGGGCTACGAGGACGAAAAGGAGTCAATTCATGTGCGGCTTTATCTCCTGTATCGCCAAAGCATTCACTAGAGCCAGCATTATAAAAGCGAATAGGAGCCTTAGTAAAACGAGTTGCTTCTAATAGGTTTAAAGTGCCTGTTGCGATACTTTCTAAGGTTTCTACTGGTTGAGCAAAGGATAACCCCACAGAAGTTTGCCCCGCCAAGTTATAAATTTCATCGGGTTCCACTTTCATTAAGACTTGTAAAACGCTCCGAAAGTCGTTTAGAGACATGGACTCTAATTGCACTTTATGTCTAATTCCTAGCCTTTCTAAATTCTTAAAGGATGAAACTTCAGCATCCCTAGAAGTGCCGTATACAATATGACCTTTTTGCAATAATAATGAAGCTAGATAAGCTCCATCCTGCCCAGATATACCGCAAATCAATGATTTTTTCATGGTGCTATCAATCTAAAAGTTTCGCAACTTAACCGAGAATCAGATTTTTTTATGACTTCTAAAGTAACTGTTATCCGCTCGCAAAATAAATCTTTAGGGGAAGGAGTTCGGGAGTTTTGGGAATATCGTGAATTACTATACATGCTGATGCTGCGGCGAATCACGGTACGCTATAAACAAACGGTGGTTGGGATTGCGTGGGTTCTCATTCAGCCCCTAGTGTCGATGACTATTTTTAGCATCATTTTTGGCAATTTGGTCAAAATACCATCCGATGGAGTCCCCTATCCTATTTTTGTTTACTCGGCACTAGTTCTATGGGGATTATTTTCCGAAGGCGTGACCCGTTCGGGTTCCAGTTTGCTCACAGAAGCTCAGCTAATTACAAAGGTTTATTTCCCTCGATTAATCATTCCTTTAGCGGCTGTTGGTTCCGCATGGATTGATTTTGTCGTTTCTTTATTTTTGTTGTTACCCCTTGCTTTTATTTATGGAATGCGTCCAAATTGGGGGTTATTGCTAATTCCACCAGTGATGATCGTGACAATGGTATTAGCTACAGGGATCGGTATGATCTTAGCTTCGCTCAATGTGCGTTATCGCGACTTTCAGTATATTATTCCGTTTTTAATTCAGGTCTGGCTCTATGCTTCGCCAGTGGTTTATTCTGTGCAGATTGTACCTAAGCGTTTTTTGTTTTGGTATTATCTCAACCCCATGGCAGGCTTTTTAGATGTATTTCGGTATGCGGTGACGGGACAAACGACATTTAGCTGGCTGGGGTTTGGCTGGTCAGTGGGCTGCGCGATCGCTGTTTTTAGTCTCGGAACTTGGATATTTCGCTCAGTGGAAGAAGGTTTTGCGGATTATATTTAGGACTAAGTAGGTAGTCAAAATAAAAACAAAACAAGCTAATTCGCCCGCAAAGCGGGCGAATTAGCTTGTTTTGTTTTTTGGGCTTACTAAGCCGATGCTTAGGTGCAGTATGTTAAATTAGCTTTGTCGGGCTTGTAGGATTTCTAGCGATGACGACTTTACCCATACGCACAGACAAAAAGATTATCTATCCTGATAGTGATGGACAACCAATGGCGGATAATACGCAACAATTTCGCTGGATTGTCCTGATCAAGGAGAATTTGGAATTAATTTTTGCCGACGCTGCTGATGTATTTGTGGCGGGTGATCTGTTGTGGTATCCCGTGGAGGGACATCCAGAGATTCGGGTGGCTCCTGATGTGCTGGTTGCGTTTGGTCGAGCTAAAGGCGATCGCGGTTCTTATCAGCAGTGGCGCGAGAACAATATTGCACCCCAAGTCGTATTTGAAATCCTTTCTCCTGGCAATCGATTAAAGGAAATGACTAAAAAGTTGCAGTTCTATGATCGCTATGGGGTCGAAGAATATTACATTTATGATCCTGAAACCAATGAATTGAATGGATTGTACAAAAAAGACAATCGACTGAATGTAATCGAAGATATCGAAGATTGGGTTAGTCCGCGCTTGCAGATTCGATTTAAAGTTTCTGAAGATAGTCTGGACATCTATCGTCCTGATGGTCAAAAATTTCTGACAACTCTTGAATTAAATCAATATGCTGAGCAAGAGCGTCAACGGGCTAATCAAGAGAGTCAACGTGCTGAGCAAGAGAGCCTACGGGCTGAGCAAGAGCGTCAACGAGCTGAGCAAGAAAGCCAACGTGCCGACCAAGAAAGCCAACGTGCTGACCAAGAATATGAGAGAGCCGAACGTTTGCTAGCACAACTAAGGGCTATGGGTATTCAACCTGCTTAGTTTGTTTTATCAACATTAAGAGCAATTTTTGGGTTTCAACTATGACAACTCTATATGAACAAGATTATGGACTCTGGGCGGAACAGATGGCAGATCTGATCGCGGCGGGTCGGTTTGATGAGCTAGACATTGAAAATTTGGTGGAGGAAGTACGCGATTTGTCTAAACGGGAGCGCGATCGCTTATTGAGTAGCTTGCGTTTGATTGTGCATCATTTGCTAAAGTGGGACTATCAACCCCAAAAAAGATCACGGAGTTGGCTCGGAACTATTCGGAGGGAGAGATCGAATATTTTGCTTTATTTAGAGGATAGCCCTAGTTTAAAGAGCTATTTAGCAAATGAGTGGCTAAATAAAATGTATGGGGTAGCCTGTGCGGATGCTTTTAAAGAAACAGGTTTAGAGTTTCCAGAGGTTTGCCCTTATGGGATTAACGATGCCTTAAATCGAGATATTAATTTTTGAAGAACAGGAAGAGGCTGATGTGATCTTGTCGAGAAAGGAATATCAAGGAATTTTGTCAAATAATGTTCAGGATTTTCAATGTTTTTGCGATCGCGTTGGACAAAAGGCTGAAGACAATGATTTAACGGAGGAAAAACTCTTAGAGATTCTAACAGATGTCCAAAATGTTACTTAGTCTCAAGATATGGGTAGTATAAAGCTTATGACGCAACCAGTAATTCAGGTTAAAGATTTAAGTAAGTGTTATCAGATTCGGTCAACTGCGCCGAAGCCATACCATAGTTTGCGGGAAGATTTGGTCGATGGGTTTAAGGGGTTATTGCGGGGTAAGTGGGGACAGTCGCAGTCTGAGGATTTTTGGGCTTTGAAGGATGTCAGCTTTGATGTAAATCAGGGTGAGGTGGTAGGAATTATTGGGCGCAATGGGGCTGGAAAAAGTACTTTATTAAAAATTTTGTCGCGGATTGTGCGTCCGACTTCGGGGGAGGTGATGATTAGGGGGCGGGTGGGATCGTTGTTGGAGGTGGGGACGGGGTTTCATCCTGAGTTGACTGGGCGGGAAAATATTTTTATGAATGGTGCGGTTTTGGGAATGAAGCGTGCCGAAATTGTGCGTAAGTTTGATGAGATTGTGGCGTTTGCGGAGGTGGAGAAGTTTTTGGATACGCCTGTTAAGTTTTATTCTTCGGGGATGTATGTGAGGTTGGCGTTTGCGGTGGTAGCACATTTGGAGCCTGAAATTTTGATCGTAGATGAGGTTTTGGCGGTTGGGGATATAGAATTCCAAAAAAAGTGTTTAGATAAAATGGAGGCAGTAAGTAAAAACGAAGGAAAAACAGTACTATTGGTGAGTCATAATGTCGCTTCCGTAAGATCGCTATGCCAACGGACTATCATGCTGCACAAGGGCAATATTTGTCTTTTTGGATGCACTAAAGACGTTATTAATCACTACTTAGATAATAGCCGCAACTATAGCTCAGTGTTCATATGGGATGAGAGTAACACACCCAATTCTTCAAGTATTCAGCTTTTAAAAGCTTTTATTCTCGATAAAGCAAAGAACTTAGCATCATGTTTAGATGTTTCGGAAAACTTTTATATTGTTTTAGAATATAAATTACTGAAGCCAATACTAGGTTTAAGATTTGGTCTTTTAATTCAAAATAATGAAGGTATATTGATTTGTGGCTCTAACAATCCCAATATTAAAGAGGAAACAAAGGATATTGGCAATCATAAGTGCTGTATTATGTTTCCGTCCTACACCTTAAATTCTGGAAGATATTCAGTTGCATTTGGTGCTGATTCACTACCCTACTTTCGTCGAATTCTTACAACTGAATATTGCCTTGAATTTGCAGTTGAAGATACACATGGTCATGGTTATTTAAAAGAGCCACTGCCTGGAATTATCCGCCCTAAACTAGAATGGATAGAAGCATAGAAAAATTATTTTAATAGTAATTTTTTGCTGCTTAATTTAATAAAACAAACTATCAGGTGAATATAATGCTTGCAATTGCTTTTTTAAAAAAAATACGTTCATTTACTGTAAAAATAAAGCAAAGATTACCATTTTTATTTCAAATCAAAGAAGAAAAAATCAATGAAATAGACACCGCCATAGCAAATTCCAATAAACGTCAAATGATTTATTTGGGAAATAATAGAGCTTTGACTACTACAATTTTTGGGCATTCGATTTTTCTGGACACCAGAGATATATCTTTAACTCCACATATTCTTATGAAGGGATTTTGGGAGATTTGGATTACTAGGGTTTTTATTGAATTAATCAAAAAGGATATGAATGTTATAGAAATTGGAGCTAATATAGGTTATTACACTACTCTCGCAGCATCGAAAGTCGGACAAAATGGTAAAGTATTTGCTTTCGAGGCAGATCCTAATACCTTTGAAAATTTATTTCATTCCATAGAAGTAAACGGATTTCTTGATCGAGTGACTTTGGTTAATACTGCTGTTCTGGAAGATGACTATCAAAGTATAAATTTTTATAGCTTAGAAAAACATCATGGGAGTAATAGCATTAGCAAATTTTCTGCAAACTCTTTAGAACGTTTGCACGATAGTGCTAATGTGATTAATATTGCAGCTACCTCACTAGATTCTTTTTTTCATAATCAGGAATTGAAAATAGATTTGATCAAGATAGATGCAGAAGGAAGTGAACCTCGTATTCTCAGAGGCATGAAAGGGTTAATCAAAGATAATCCTGATCTCAAAATAGTCTGTGAATTTGTTCCCAGCATCTTAATATCTTTTGGTGAAGAGCCAGATAATTTCTTAGATGAGATTATAAGTTTTGGATTTAAACTGAATAAAATTGATCCATACTTAGGTATAGTTCCAACCAGCAGGCAAGAATTATTAACTTGTAATGCATATGATCTATTTTTAGAAAGAGATATCAAAAGAAATCCATAATCACGAATTTCGGCACTGGTTGTTAAAGAAGTGATGAATAGCTATAAAGTCTATCCAGCAAGGATTTCTGGCGATTGAGTGACAAAGCCCTGAAAAGCTTGCCTAGAAATACTTTGAGAGACTTATCCCTCTTTAACAGTCCAATGCCCGAATTTCTTTTGATATGTTTAACAATATGTACTACAATTTTCTTAAACAGGCTACAAGCTTTTAATTGATTGATTTATAAACTAATAAGGTAAACAAAATGAAGTCTTCTTCTAGCTTTTTAAAAAATACTCTTAAATATTATTTAAATAAGTTTAAGAGTTTTTTTATAAGGGAGGCGTATTACCTAGGAGATTATCAACTATTGACTAGATTATTCACCGAGCAACTATTTTTCGTTGATACCAGAGATATTTCTGTAGCTCCTAGTATTATAGTCAGTGGCAAATGGGAACCGACTATGACTAAAGTGTTTATGGAAACAGTTAAAGATGGTATGACTGTTATAGATATAGGCGGACATTTGGGATATTATACTATCTTGTCTGGTTCCCTAGTTGGAATTAAAGGGAATGTATATACTTTTGAAGCTAATCCAATAATTTTTGAGACTCTTTTTAAAAATGTATTTATTAATGGATTTATAGAAAAAATAAAAATAGAAAATAAAGCTGTTTATAGTTGTTCAACTAAGATTAAATTTAACACCTTAAAAAGAGCAACTGGGGGAAATAGTATTGTCCATTTTTCAGATTCTTATAAAGAAACTTATCAAGAATCTGTTGAAACTATTGAAATTGATGCTATTTCGTTAGACGATTACTTTGGAGAGGCTTCTCAAAATATTGATGTTATGAAAATAGATGCAGAGGGTAGCGAGCCATACATTTTTCGAGGAATGGAAAAATTACTTGCTCGCACGAAAAAAATCACCATCTTTTGCGAATTTAATCTTGGTTTAATAGTTGGAGCAGGTAATGACCCCAAAGAGTTTCTTGAATCCCTGATTCGATATAGATTTATTATTAAAAGAATTGATGCCAAGCAAGGTTTAGTTAATACATCAATAGACGAGTTACTAGATTTAAAAGTAGCTGACTTGTTCTTATTAAAAAACACCTAATCTGAAGTAATAGGCTGTATTAAAAAATGAGAATATTTTATGACATTACAATCCTAGGAAATAACTTCAGCCAAATAGATCCAAAGACGGGTATTTATAGGGTTACAGAAGAGCTTTTACTACAGTTATTAAAGGAAGAGAATATTGAAACAACTTTAATGAGTTTATGTAGCCCTAACCCAGCGTTATCGTCAATCAATTGTCCTCTTTATATTAAAGATTGCATAAAATCTAATCCACCTTATTTTGAGAATACTTTTAAAAGTCATTTAGGCTTGGATTGGTTATATGAGTTCCTTTATGGCACTTATTTTTCTCGCGATTTTCAAAAACTTCCAAAATATTCCTTAAAATCAATACCAATTAGAGGAGTATTAAAGCTATTAGAAATAACTAAATTATACATTTATGATCGTTATCAATACTGCGATAGTGATAACTATGATATTTTGCACTCTACTTACTACAAACTACCATCTGAAGAACTCACAAAAAACTTACCTAGATTGCTGATGGTGCATGATCTGATACCTATCAAATCAGTAGAATTTGTTTCAAAGCAATTAACACCTTATTTTGATAGTATTCTCAAAAGTATTAACTACAACAAAGATTGGATTGTTTGTAACTCTGAATATACTCGGCAAGAATTTTGTGAATACACAGGCATGAATCCTGAAAAAACTTTTGTTACTCACCTAGCTGCTGACAAACAATTTGATCCTATCACTAATTCTAAGATTATACAAACAACAAATCAGCGCTACAATATACCAGAAAGCAACTATTTTTTGTGTTTAGCGAGTCAACTTGAACCGCGCAAGAATATTCCTCACCTTATTAATTCTTTCGTAGATTTAATTACAGAGCATCCCAATCTAGATATAAATCTAGTTCTAATTGGCACAACTCGTCATAGAAGAGCAGAAATAGAACAAACCCTTCAAAAAATCGCTCAGTATAAAAGCAGAATTATAATTACAGGTTATGTCCCTGATGAAGATCTTAGTGCAATCTATAGTGGCGCTACAGCTTTTGTCTTCCCTTCCCTCTACGAAGGGTTTGGATTACCTATACTAGAAGCAATGCAATGCGGTACACCTGTCATTTCGTCTAATTCAACATCTCTTCCAGAAGTTGTTGGTGATGCTGGAATTCTAGTTGATCCAAAAGATCAAGATCAACTATGTCAAGCAATGTTAGATATATTAAACGACGACACACTAAGAGAAACCCTAAAACAAAAAGGACTGGAAAGAGCTAAACAATTTAGTTGGGAGAAATGTGCTAATGAAACTGTAGAAATTTACAAAAAAATAATTGCCAGTAAATAAATCATGCTTAAAGTTGCCTATGACATTTCTACATTAGGTCAAGGTTACATCAATCCCAAAGCCAAGACAGGAGTATATCGTGTTGTCGAGTCTCTATTTTTTGAACTTCTCAAATCATCAGAAATTGAGACTACAGCTATTCCTTTCAATCAAATTAGTACAATTTGGGAAAATACAAGCTCTTCACTTTATATAAAGAACCAAAACTTAGAAAAGCAAATACTCTTTGAACCTTGTTTTACCAGTCGCTTCAATTTGACCTCAATCTATCAAACAGCCATCAAACTACAAAGACAATTAATTCAATTTTCTCTTAAAAAATATCCAATTCTCTATAAACCCAGCCTATCAATTCAAGTCCCTTTCAAGTTAATTAGTAAGCTAGACATAAAACCCACATTTAACCCTCAAAAGTTTAATATTTATCATTCTCCATTTTACCCAATTCCTGATCGCACTACTACCCAAAACTTACATCGAGTTTTAACCATTTACGATCTCTTACCCATCCTAACCCCCCAAAACTTCACCAAAAATATATGCTCAAAATATAAATCTATTATCAATAGCATTGATCGCCATCAAGATTGGATTACCTGTATTTCAGAAAATACCAAACAGGATTTTTGTAACTATACAGGCATGAACCCAGAGCGAGTTTTTGTAACACCTCTTGCCGCCAGCGAAAATTTCTATCCCATCACAGATTCAGAAGTAATTTCCCAAAAACTCAAACAATATCAAATTCCTGCACAACCCTATCTATTAAGTCTCTGCACACTAGAACCTCGAAAAAACCTTAACTTCCTTTTACAATGCTTTGCCCAACTCCTTGCCCAAGATCCTAGCCTAGAAACCAATCTTGTTCTTGTTGGCGTTAGCGGCTGGAAGAATAACAACATCTTTCAAACCGTTCAAAGTAATCCCCTTTTAAAAAGTCATGTGATTTTTACAGGATATATCCCCGATCATGACCTTAGTGCAATCTATAGCGGTGCATTAGCCTTTGTCTATCCTTCTCTTTATGAAGGCTTTGGCTTGCCACCCCTCGAAGCCATGCAATGCGGAACTCCCGTAATCACTTCTAACACTAGCTCGTTACCCGAAGTTGTAGGCGAAGCAGGGCTTATGATTAATCCCTCTAGTAGAGATGATCTTTGCCAAGCCATGCTAAACCTAATTAATAACTCAAAGATCAGAAATCAGTTATCCCAAAAAGGTATAGATCGAGCTACACAATTTAGCTGGTCAAAATGTGCTGGTGAGACGATTAGAGTTTATGAAACAGCAAATAATTCTTAAATTAGGGAACAAATAAGTCTTCAAACTGTGAAGGATAAAAACTTATTTGTTTCCTAATTCGGTTCTGGTTAGTTAAGGTGTGAGGGATGAAATATAGAGGCATAGTCAAGGAGAAAGGTATCGCGCACAAGCATTATTGAGATGGGAGCAAAAATTGGTAGCCCAGTCCCTTAAATTGCTAAGTCCGTAGCCTTCGCCGTAACACCAGTTTCCGAAAGTGGAGCCATATTTTTGGGAACTATAGCAATGCAAAAGATAGCTAGGACAAATCAAACCCAAAAAGATGAGTGGCGGCGCGAAGCGCCGCCACTCATCTTTTTGGGTTTATGTCCTAAGCAAAACTTACATTGCTATAAAAACCAAACTCAGTAAGGGGTTTAAAAGCATAAAATGGTGTAGCCATTTTGTGCTTTGGTATAGGACATAAGAATAACTAAGAAAAAAACTTGCAAACTTGACAAAGTCTGTTAATGTTTGTCTTGTAAAAATACCTCGGTATTGTTCGGTGAGGTTGTCCGTGAGTGATTTGAAACGCGAAGCAGCACTACGAGAAGTTTTGGTTAGAGGCGTACCCGTTAATGATGACGATGATCTTGATGCGCTCTTAGGTGGAGAAGCGCTTGAAGAAAAAACAATCACTGAAATTACGAATATATTAAAAGATTCTGTGGATCTATTTTCAGATGATTGGTCGTTAGATGATGACGATAGCCATAATAATGAAAATTTCGGAAACACTGAGTTGATCTCTGAGTGCGATCGCCTTCAGAAAGAGTTAGAAAATCTGCGATCGCAACACCAATTTGAATGTGAATATGTTGATCAGCTAGAACAAGAAATTACTAGCATCACGACTGATCGCGATCGCACTTGGGGCTGATGTCCAGTTACATAGCGTTTACTCAGATTTTCAACCCTAATGATGGTATCTGCCTTATTCAAACTTTATCCAGATTTGGTGCGCTAGTTTACGGGGCAGCAGTAGCTACAAGCTTGGTTTAACCAAACGTTTTCTTCTTCTGTAAGCAAAGGCGATAATTTCTGTACAACAGATGCATAGTAGCTTTCCAGCCATGAGATTTGTTGAGGATTGAGCTTGCTGCGATCGATAAGTTTCTTGTCAAAGGGAATATAGGTCAAGGATTCAAACTCGTACCAAGGGGTTTTATTGGGATTTGGCTCCTGAGAACTTTCTAATTCTTGTGCTACTTCTTTCACAAAATAGAGATTTTCCAAGCGAATACCACCCCATTGAGGTTCATAGTAGCCTGGTTCGATGCTATTGATTGTACCCAGATCGAGAGATTGATTAACGCGCTTACTAATACCATTTGGTCCCTCATGGACATTGAGAAATACACCTACGCCATGCCCAGTACCATGTCCATAGTCAAGTCCACTTTGCCACATTGAAGAACGAGCAATGCCATCGATTTGACTGCCTGTTGTGCCTTTAGGGAATTTTTGCATCGCACAATTGATATGCGATTTTAGAACTTCAGTATAGCGATCGCATTGTTCGGTAGAAGGCTTGCCGAGGCTAATAGCGCGAGTATCATCGGTAGTGCCGCCGTAGAATTGTGAGCCAGAATCTAACAGTAGCAATTCACCATGGATGAGTTTGCAATTAGGATTAGGATTACTGTAATGGACGATCGAGCCATTCGCACCAGTACCTGAGATTGTGGGAAAACTTAGATCGTAGAAACCTTCTTGCTGTTTATATAAGCCTTCAATTTTATTAGCAACATCACGTTCACTGATGGTATTACCAGTATCAATTTGCTCTTCTATCCATTTGAGGGTGAGAGTTTTGGCTAAGCTAGCCTTGAGGTTAGCTTGTTGCATTTGGGCGATTTCTACAGCATTTTTATGCGCTTTGAAAGTCTCGATTGGGTGTTCAGCACCAACTATTTTCGCTTTTACATCCTTAAGTTGTAGATATGTGCCATAGGTGGTTTGGGCGATCGCAACTAATACATTTTTATGCTCAACAACTAGCGATCGCAAGGTGGGAATGTATTGCTCGTAATCGAGAATTTGCACCTGTCCAGCCAGAGCCTGACGCACTGGTTCGTCAATGCGCAATGTATTCGTGAAAAGATATGCTTCAGTTTTAGTGACGATCGCATAGCTAATAAATACAGGATTGCATTCGACATCGCGACCGCGCAAATTGTAAAGCCATGCAATCTGATCTAGCTTAGTCACAGGTAAAATTGCTGTTTTTTGCTTGCCCATCACTTCACGGACGCGCTCTAATTTCTTGGCTATATCCTCTCCAGTAACTGACTCAGGAAGGGTTATTACGGGTTGATCTCCAAATGGTGGCATAGGTTCGCTTTCTAGCCAAGGACTTTGCGATCTCACTGTATCTACTAGATTTTCGATAATCGGAACTATCTCTACTCCAGCATTGCCCAAGCTTTCTGAGAAGCGTCGATATTGAGCGACGGTAATCGTAAATGGATCAATCCCCAATCGGAAGGTTTGTAATTGTTTTGCAGCAGTTTGACCAAGTTCTTCAAGCACTTCTTCTAAAGTTTGATGCTCTTCTAGACCGACTTTGCAAACCTTTTGGAGATTCGCATCTACTTGCATATCTGCTTGTTCGTAATAGCGCGAATCGACAAATACCCAAGCTTTCTCACTGCTAATTAAAAAATCACCTGCGGAGCCAGTAAAGCCACTAATCCATTGACGACGTTGTTTGGCTTCGGGCAAATATTCATTGAGATGCTCATCGGCTGAAGGGACAAAATAGGCATCTAACTTATGTTTGGCGAGTTGCGATCGCAGAGCAGCAAATTTCTGAGCAGTTCCTTGTAACTCAATAGATGGCGATTCTGCGGGCAAAGTCTGCAATAAAACCATGAAGTTTTGGAGAATATAATTTGGTCTATAAAGATTCTAACCTAAGTACATCGTCACAAAATAAAGGCGGCGCTAAGCGCCGCCTTTATTTTTAATCTACATAAGATCCACGATATTTGATCCGTTCTTTAGGCTTGGCTGACTTTTGAGATTCTCTTGCGGATGAGAGAGGATCTCGGAAATCCTGTGAGGATTCGTCCGCAATACTTGCAACATTTGCTCCTCGATATTTAATTACAGGCTGAGCCTCATCAACATTTTTTTGATCGCTTTTAATCGCTAGGTCTTCTTGTCTATAGCGATTGCCTCGATACTGCATAACTTCAATTTCTTCTTCAATATCTCCATTAAATTCATCTTGATTAAGGGGCGAAGCAACAGACTGCGACGATTTATCAAGATTTCGGGATTTGGGCGGTGTGTAGAGCTTCCCCAAAACTTTGAAACAAAAATAGGGCAGCCCCACAGCAATCACGAGAATCACCAACAGCGAATCTATCTGCGTCAAAGCATCAGAAATAATGTCTATGTGATTTGAGGAAGCCCACATCGAAATCATTGAGAAAACTGTGACTGCCGAGGCAACTTGTAAAGTGCGATAAATAAAAGACTTTTTCATGGGCGATTAGCCACAATTACCTTGAATGAACTTTACGTAATTGCATCGTAATTATTTGCGCTTAACAGATACGCTTACAAATACAATCATCAATGTACATTACTAACATAACCCTTATTGACGATCTTAATCGCTATATTCGCTACGATTTTTGGTAGGGTTTAAGGGACAGATTGGTAAATAAGCAACTTTATAACTGGAAGAATACAAATGCAGGAATGGATTACTAATACCATGAACTCTCTAGGCTATCTAGGGATCGGGCTATTGATGTTTTTAGAAAATCTGTTTCCACCAATTCCTTCAGAGTTGATTATGCCCTTAGCGGGATATACAGCAACTTTTCCCAATACACAAATTCAAGTTATTCCTGCGATCGCGGCAGGAGTGATTGGTACGATCTTGGGCGCGATCCCTTGGTACTATGCAGGGTTGTTATTAGGGCAACAACGCTTGCAGTTGTTAGCAAGCCGCTATGGTAAATGGATTGGCATTTCTGGCGATGACATTGAGAAATCGACGAATTGGTTTCAAAAGCATGGTTCAAAGGCTGTTTTATTCGGTCGGCTGGTTCCTGGCATTCGCACGTTGATTTCCATTCCCGCAGGTATTAGCAAAATGCCTGTAGTCCCATTCTTTATCTATTCCACGATTGGGACGATTGCTTGGGTGACTTTGTTAACTTATGCGGGATATTTCTTGGGTAAAAATTACAAGTTAGTTGAAGACTATATCGATGTTATTACCAAGGTCGTAGTTTTTGGTGTTTTGCTAGCGATCGCTTCATTTATTGGCTATCGCCTATGGAAGCGATCTCGCAAATAAAACCCAATCTTGGTTAGGCGGGTAAAGCTCACCCAAGCAATTTACAATCAAACGAATCAAAAAATTTTTTAAAAGTGTTACTTTGCAGCACTTTTAAAAAAATTTTTGGTTTGGGCTTGATTACAAAGCCCTGTAAAGAAATTGAGATCGCCTATATAATCAAAATAGCTAGATTAGTTCAGTACATCGGTCAGGGCAAAAGCCAAGCTAACCGAATATAAGCCTCATGCGTTATTCACATTCGGAATCAAATACTCTGAGCCGCCGTTATGAACTGCCAACCTGTCTCCTAGAGGTTTGGACAGAGCGATCGCCTTTATCGGATTGGCAGTCCCAAACTGTTGCTCAAAATTTAAGCTTTCGACTGCAATTAGCTCAAGGCAAAAAAGTTATTAAAGGCAATCAGCAGCAAATCGTCAACCTAATTGAAGCTGTTACTACCTATTGCGATCGCTGGTTGACACAAGATGACTTTCAGTCTCTAGATCATGCTATCTCTGTTCCTCAACTGCCGAAGTTACAACTCTCGACCTTACAATTATTTGACCTGTACGAAAGCCTAGAACTCTGCACCAATGAGTTTGTGATTTTGCCAAACATAGTCCTAGAAGTGCGCCGCCTCAACCCCAACTGGCTCAAAATTGTCGCAGGTGCGATCGCGATCGTCGGCATTAGTATTGGCACAATCCGTCTAATCTCGCCACCCTTTGGTGAGCAACCCAGCTATCAAATTGCTTCTACTCCCTCAGCTTCCGATCCTGAGAAAGTATCAATACCTCCTGTCAGTTTAGACAACAAAGTAGAAAGTCGTGCAAAAGTGGATGCTTCTCCAAAATCGACAAATCCGATTGCGCTTAGTCCTAAACCTTCTCTTTCTGAAGAAAAGAGTAATGTAGCAAATGCTCCTGCTGCTTCTAGCCTCTCTCAATCTCCTCAAAATATAAATCGCAATCGCAAAGATCTAGAGCAGTCCAATAAAGTCGCGATCGCGCCAGAATCTGGTGTTGCTGATTCTATTAATTCCAATTCCCAACGTGCGACGGATAATATTCCATCTATTACAGGTGCGATAAAACCATCAAGTCCAGCGACAAGACCAAGGAAATTAGAGGCTCCAAAGATTGATAATTCCTCTCAACCAACAACCTTAGTAGGTGAATCTGCTCCATCATCTACAGCCCCATCTGCCCCTTTATCTATTCCTTCGGCAGAGTCTCGTGTGAATAGTAACAATGCCGCAACTAATATCAAAGTTAATATCAAAGTCTTACAGATTCAATCGGAATTGCCAAGTGATATAACCTCAGTTTTGGTTCGTTACATCCAATCGCAGCAAATTCCTTCATCTGCAACAGGAACTCTCACTTTCGAGCTAGCGATTTCAGGCGATCGCATTAGTAATATAACTACTGATAATCAAGGTTCTACATTGAGAGATGCTAATGCGATCTCCGAAGTAGAAAAGATCCTTGCTGAATGGCGATCACCTAATTCTACTAATGGCAAAATTCGTCTTTTATTACAATTATCCCCATAAACAAAGAGGACGCAGAGCGTCCTCTTTGTTTATGAATTTAGTTGAAATACAAAACTAACCTTATCACCTTTACCGAGAGAAATGCGATCGCCGACTCTAAGCTTATGACGATTGCCCGCAGGTAAGGGCAGATTATTGACATAAGTACCATTGGAGCTACCTGTATCCTCAAGATAAAAAGAGCCAGCCTCAGCGCGAATATCCGCATGGATACGCGAAACAATATCTGAATCTGGGAACCCAGACACATCAATATCGGGAGGAATTACCGTATTTGATTTTCCAATGTGCACAACTGGTAAATGCGCAGGAATTTCGATATTGAGATTAGTCTGCACATGGAGCAAAGACGCAGCAAATTGCTGCAACTGAGTCTTTACACTACCCATTGGCATACTTGGCTCATTCATCGGTGTGGTTACAGATGGATTTTGCTCCTCCGCTGCGAGCAAGTTTTCGATATCGGTAAACTTGGGAATAGTTGGTCCCTCGGCGAAAGAATTAGCGACTAAATTTTCTGCTGAATCATCTTCGGTCATGGCATCAGGTAAAGAATTTGACATAGCGCTGGAAGTAGATTGTATAGGGAAAACTTCTGTTGATGGCTCGATTGATGACGCGATCGCACTTTCAACATTGATGTCTGGGAGCGGATTGGTTGCAGTTGCCGCACTTAGATTAAATCCACAATGTCCGCAGAACTTAGCATCTGATAATACAGTTGCACCACAACTAGGGCATTGAATATTTTTGACAATCGGTAAAGGCGTAAAACAGGCTTCGCAGTTTACGGCTCCGTCAGGGTTGGCATGGGCGCAACTAGGACAAATAATCATAAGGGCAACTTAGATGGATAGTTTTTATTCGCGATGAACCTAATACAAACCAAAATTTGTAAGGTTGCACCCCGCAGGGGTGCAACCTTACAAATTTTGGTTTGACATTAATTTTGTCCATCTACTTAATTATCTAAAATTTAAGGATTTGCAGGAGTTTGTAGTACAGTTTTGGATGCGATACGTGTTTTTTTGCGATCAGCTTCGCTCAGAGTTGTGCCTTCTTGTAAACGGGTTGCATTATTTTGCAAGATCGTCGAGGCATTGTGATCGCCCATTTGCAAAGCAGTTTTAGCAGCAGATTGTAACATTGTCGCTGCCCCAGTGCGATCACCCTGTTGTAGCTTTTGTTCGGCAAGTTGGGTTTGGCGATATTTGGCTAAAGCTAATAAATAATTCTGCACCTGTGGATCGGCGTTTGGCGCAAAGTCTCGAACTAACTCGGCTGTGACTGCTACTAACGGTGACAATGAATTAGTTTTTGCTTGAGCAGGGATGTCAAAACGGACTTGAGCTGACAAAATCGGAATTTCCAAGTTGTCAGGATGTTCGACTGTATAACTAGCTGGGCTGACATAAAGATTAAATAGCACTACCCTTTCTACATCCGTCATCAGATCGCCAAGTCTGACAATAATCGCGTTCCCCTCGGTTTGGTAGGTTAGCTCGATTGTGTCAGGAGAAACTTGGGCGATCGGCTTTAATTCCGCGAGCCTGACATGGGGTGCAAGCTGCAAAATCAGATGAGCATTGGTTAGCCCGATCGCTTGGACACGTTTTAATAATTTCTGAAATTCTTCTCCTGCCGCCTCGGGTGTGGGAATATATGACATCGCACCACCGCCAGCGTCGGCAATGCGTTCCAATACATCTTGGTTCCAACTATCACCAAAACCAAGGCTATGTAGGGTCATGTTGTATTCAGTGGCTAGGCGAGAAAATTGGAAACAACGTTCATTATCTCCATGCTCATTTTCGCCGTCAGTCAACACAAAAATCTGGCTCACTGTGCCATCTTTGCCCTTGCTGCTTTCCTGTAAGCCCAATTTGATACCATCATCGATACAAGTCCCACCCGAAGCCTTAAGTGATTGAATTTTGGCTTTAATTGATTCAATCCTATCAACGGGTTGATTTTCGACTACCACATGAGCCTTGTGATCAAAACCAATTACACTTATGCGATCTTGAGGATACATGCAATCAACTAGATCCCGAGCGGCGCGTTTGACCGTATCCAGAGGTTGTCCTCCCATAGAGCCACTGTGATCTAAAACAAGACATAAGTTAAGCGGTGCATTATTGCCATCAAAAGCGGCGTTAGCGGAAATAGCGATCGCCAACTGGCGTTGGCTACTGCCTTGGCTACTATCGAGATTGCGATCGCTTAACTTACAGGTCAAATTTACGCTCATTTTTAAGTCTCTATTCCGAGAATTTCACAGGATTTTTCTAAGATTTCATCAGGGTCAAAAGGCTTAGTCATGTAGATATCCGCCCCCACATCTTTTCCTCGACTGCGATCAAATTCTTGCCCCTTAGCTGTCAGCATGATTATGTACACATCGCTTAAGTCAGGATCAGCTTTGACTTTTTGACATACATCATACCCATTCATCTTTGGCATCATTACGTCTAGGAATACTAAATTTGGCTTGTCACGCTGGATAGCCTCAAGTGCTTCCAAACCGTTAGTTGCTGTTAATAGCTCTACGTCATGATCCTCAAGCTCTTCTAATGTTTGCTCTAAAAGCAAACGGATGTGCGGCTCATCGTCAACAATTAGTAGTTTTTTGCTCATCTTTCAAGCCTGCGATGTATCTCAAAACTAATGTATCACTTACAGAGCTAAAAGCGCTCAAAAATAATCTAGGAAAGTGGCGCTTTCTGGCACTTCTGCTAGGTCTATGAGCATAATTAATTGCAAAACAAACCCATAAGGTTTCGCCCCTGTGGGGCGAAACCTTATGGGTTTATTTTGCATAGGTAATCAATCTTTATAGATTACTTCAAAAACTTCGACTAGTTTCTTTTTTCCTTTGACTGGCAAAGTTCCAAACTCTCTAAACTCAAAATTTGACTGCGTTGCTTCGTAGACACTGCGCGTCACCAAAATCTGCCCACCCTTTGCCAATCCCTGCAATCGAGAAGCAATGTTCATCTCATCACCGATCGCAGTGTAGTCCATATGTTGAGGCGAGCCAATATTACCGACAATCACATCCCCAGAACTAATGCCAATTCCTGTGATGAAGTTCTCGCGAATCCAGTCAATCGGTAAATTTTTGATGCGCTTTTGCATATTGATTGCTGATGCGATCGCCCAATATTCGCGATCGGCGATCGCTGATGGAGCACCAAACATCGCCACAATCATATCGCCCACAAACTTATTCACCGTTCCCTGATGATTAAAAATCACATCCACCATTTGTGTGAAATATTCATTAAGATAAGTCACAAGTTGTTCTGGCTCAAGTTCTTCGCACTTAGTCGTAAAATTACGGATGTCAGAAAACAACATGGCAATTCTGCGCTTACTAGTAGTTAGAGATACTTCCTCTTTCTCATTAATTACCGCTTCAGCCACCTGTGGCGAGAGATATCTTTCTAGATTATTTTTGATTCTCTGTTCGCGCAACTTGCTCTCGTGAAGAAGTGCATTCTCGATCGCTCCAGAAGCTTGCGTAACAATTGCAGTAAATAGCTTGAGATCTTGAGATGTATAGCTAACAGGGTCAGAATTACTAATATTAACTACACCAATCGCTCGATCTTTTGTAAGAATTGGCGCACAAATGATCGCATAACAGTCATTTTCGTTGATAACGTAGCGCGGATCTTTCGTCGCATCATTGACTAGCTCAGCTCTACCTGTGGCATATACATGACCTGCAATTCCAACATTAGCAGAAACCTGAAAACTATTTACGTCCTCGGCAGTGCCTTTCGCTGAAACAATTTCTAGACAATTAGTTTGATAACTATGTAGCATTACTGAAGCACTAGTAACTCACCTTACGCAGATAGAAAATCCAGAGATTTGATTTAGATAAAAGAGTCTGAGAATGTATACTGAAACAAAGTTTGAACGTAATTGCTTCATCGAAACTAAACCAAGAGTAGCACATAG
>JBIKYZ010000283.1:0-6104 GCA_044354985.1 Pseudanabaena sp.
CGGTTAACCTTGTCAACCAACTTCTTGGCATCAGTGTCAGCATCAAAGTAACCCCAACGCATATCTTCAGTCACAAACCAAAGATCGTGGCTCTTGTATGGATAGGAAGCATTATCTTTCCAGAACTTCATCGCTAGATCGGGATTGTCAAGGGTTCTGCCATCGCCGTAGTCAACCTTACCTTGGAGTCTACCCAAAATTTCAGCAGCAGGAACTTTCAGCCACTTGTCAGCACCGATGATCTTACACATCTCTTCTTTGTTTTCAGCTTTCTCACACCAGACTTGAGCTTCGAGAACGGCTGCAAGTATTGCCTTAGCTGCTTTAGGATTCTTATCAACCCAATCACCACGCATTGTGAATGCTTTTTCAGGATGATCTTTCCAGAATTCACCTGTAGTAAAAGCTGTGTAGCCAACGTTTTGAGCAACTAGACGAGCATTCCAAGGTTCACCGACACAGAAGGCTTGCATGTTGCCAGCTTTCATGTTGGCAACCATTTGAGGTGGTGGTACAACGATTGTGCTGACATCGGTGTTGGGATCAATACCATTTGATGCTAGCCAATAACGCATCCAAAGATCGTGATTGCCACCTGGGAAGGTTACAGCGCATTTGACTTCTTTCCCGCCAGACTTGATTTTGGCAAAGCTGTCCTTGAGAGTGTCACTCTTGAGAGTGATTTTTAGTTCTTTAAACTCATTCGCGATCGACATCGCTTGACCATTAGTGTTCAACCTTGCCAGGATATACATTGGGACTTTATTCCCGTTGGTAATCTTCCCTTCAGCAATTAAGTAAGGCATTGGAGACAAAATATGTGCCCCATCAATACCACCTGCTTCCGAACCAAGTACAAGGTTATCGCGGGTGGTTCCCCAAGAAGCCTGCTTGAGCACTTCGACATCCTTCATGCCGTATTTTTCAAACAATCCTTTTTCTTTGGCAATAATGAGCGGTGCGGAGTCGGTTAGAGCAATGAACCCAAGCTTAGCTTTAGTCGTTTCTGGAGCGTCGGCTGCACTGACTTTAGGGGTGGAAGTTGCTGTTGCATCTGGACTTGCCTTTGTGGTAGCGTCCGTTGTTTTAGGAGCTTCACCGCCTCCTGAACAGGCATTTAGAGCGATCGCGCTTACAGTAGAAAGTCCTGCGGTGGTCAAAAACTTACGACGAGAGAATGTACTCATTGATTTCCTGAATATAAACTGAATTTGAGTGAATTAGATTGAACTTGTAATTGGTTAGCCGACAGAAATAAGTTCTGCCGATGGTGTTGCGATCGCTGCGTTTGCAGCATTCGCTTTGGGAATAGCCCCAAAGCGATCGACTAGGAGCTTGCCGACCACTTCGTGCAAGTCCTCGCATGGCACTTTTTCCATTACACAGGTTCCAAGATGAGCATCTTTACCCACCGTGCCACCCATGTAAATGTCCACACCATCGACAACCTTGCCATCTTTACGAGCTTTGCATCCCGTAAAGCCAATATCGGCAACTTGAGGCTGAGCGCAGGAATTAGGACAACCACTCCAATGAATCCGCACAACTTTAGGAAGAACATAGTCTTCGGAAAGTTGTTTGGTGAGTGCAAGGGAGCGATTTTTAGTTTCCACGATCGCTACAGGACAGAACTGGTTGCCAGTACAGGAAACCAGACCGCGCATGAGGTTGTCAGGGTTGTCAGGGAACTTCTGAAGTAGGGGATCTTGCAGAAGCGCTGGCAATTGCTCATCGCTCACATTAGTAATGAGCAGATTTTGCTCAACCGTGAGTCGCATATCGCTATTGCCATAAGTGTCTGCAACCCTTGCAAATTCATACATGTCGGTGGCATACATCCGCCCCACAGGAATTTGCAGCCCGACATAGTTCATTCCTGCTTGCTTTTGTTTGTGAACCCCAATGTGATCACGCTTTTCCCATTCGATCTCATCTTTAAGAGCGGCTGTGGCAAGTGGTTTACCCATTTGCTTTTCCACTTCAGCACGGAATTTTTCAATTCCCCACTCATTAATTAAAAACATTAAACGCGCTTTGTCTCGCTTTTCTCGGAGTCCATTGTCTCGGAATACTATTAGTAATGCTTCACAAAGCGCAACCACATCTTCAGGTGGAACCCAAACATTTAAGGGAATTGCCGCAGCAATACGCTTAGCCGAGAAAAATCCACCAACTAATACATTGAATCCAAATACTTCTTTATTCTCTTCGTTAAAAGCTGGTACAAACGCTAAATCATTGATTTCGGCATGGGTTGAGTTATCCCGACAACCTGCGATCGCGATGTTAAATTTGCGCGGTAAGTTAGTGAAAGTGGGATTCCCTTCACCATTATTTGTAAGTAAGTTTTGGACTTGGATAGCAAGTTCGCGAGTATCATAAAGCTCGTTTGCATCAATACCTGCGACGGGTGAGCCTGTAATATTACGGATGTTGTCCATGGCTGACTGTACGCTCGTCAGTCCCACGGATCTAAACTTCTCAAACATTTCAGGAACATCCTCAATGAGAATGCCACGCATTTGAATATTTTGTCGGGTGGTGATATCCGCAACACCATGTTCACCGCACTTTTCGACTACAGAAGCTAATACCCGCATCTGATCGCTACTAAGCAAGCCATTGGGGATGCGCATCCTTACCATAAAGCGACCAGGTGTACTTTTGCGAAAGAATACGCCCAACCATTTCAAGCGATGTTGCAAATCGTCATTATCGATCGCTTCCCAGCCAATTTCGGCGAATCGGTCGATTTCGGCTTTTACAGCAAGACCATCTTTTGCGGATTTTAGGTCTTCTATTTTATTTGCCATATTACTTAATCCTTAGCTCAGGCTTGAGATTTCATGATTTTGGCGATCGCTATTTAAGCAAAACCGCAAAACTTCCAGTTCTCAAGCGCTATTGAAACTTTTATACTTCGTTTACACTACTTAACGTTTTGATCCCGATTCGTATAAGAAACTACATATTTTCAAACTTTATTTAATAATTGCAAAACTCTAATGCATTTATTGCATTAAAACTTGCATCCAAATTTCTCTAATACCAATTCACGAAAGTGTGGCTACACTTCAGTGAATTAAAAACCAAACCCTGTAAGGGTCTTAAAAGCACAAAATGGCGTAGCCATTTTGTGCTTTGGGATAAAAGGTAGTCTCAATAGGCTTATGCTCTTTTTTTACTTGATTGAACCCTATTTTTGAATAGTTCCCCAAGGTAAAGATAGTCGGTCAATTACATCGCGGCGTGGAGGGTTTGACGGCGGCACAATACAGTATGTCGCAAGATCGGGTTATGTTCTTGGGAAAAATTGGGATCGAGGGAGGAGATCGCCTCCCGAACTCACGTTTTTTTTACGTGAGTAAAGCTTAACATTATGCTTGGTATTAGCATAATCAAATCCTAAAAAGGTTTTTTGTAAGGTTTTACGCCGTTTTCTCTCGATTTGTTAAACTAAAGTACAGTGCAAATCCTAATAAAAAACGGCGCGAAGCGCCGTTTTTTATTAGGATTTACTAGCCGTGAGATTTAGAGCGATCGCATCTTTAATGCGCTGAATCACAAATGCTTTATCCAGATAAGAAAGCAAACTTCCCGCCTTTGGCCCACGCTCCTTATTTAAGAAGGTGTAATACACTGCGGCAAAAGCATCTTTTTGCGAAATTTCTACCTGCTTCGAGGTACTAAATAGGAGGGTTTGCAACTTTTCCCCATCCCAATGATCAGCAGCTTCGAGATTAGTCACTAGTGTTTCAAAATAATTGATCTGTGCGGCAGTGAGGTTACTTGCTTTGTCAGGCATTGAGTCCAGATAGAGAACCAACTTCTCTTCTTCATCAGCATAGTCTTGCAGCCATTTTTTGCCAACATGGATGCGATCGCGTACTACTTCCCAGTCGCGATCGCTGAGGGGATTAGCGCTTCTGGCAGCAATCTCGGCTTCGAGATCAAGGTGAGGAATTTGCAGTAAGGAAATTAAGGTGCTGAAGTCAAAGGCTTGATAACCTGAAACTTGTTCCTCTGTGTTTAATTGCGAATAGACCAAAGGAACCAAATCTTCTAGAGCCTTTTCATCTTTGACTGTATCAGCCTGATATTTGTCAATCAAGGTATCGTAGTCACGGAATAAACGAGTAATTGTCTCGTAGTTAGGCGAGAAATTGATGACGCTGCGAGGCTGTGTCCGCAACATTAAGAATCGTAGTAGTTCAGGTGGCAATAAATCAGCGATTTCCTTAGCACTGGAACCGACACCTTTAGAAGAACTCATCTTGGTTCCATTCACCAATATAAATTCATAGGGCGCATGAGTAGGTGGGTTCTTTTTGAGAACCTTACGACAAATAGAGTTCGCCACATCGCGAGAGCCGCCCTTTTGGGAATGGTCTTTACCAGCGAGTTCAATCGATACGCCGACAACTTCCCATTTAGCTACCCATTCTACTTTCCAAGGCAATTTGCCGTTGCCATCAAAGGGCGATATCCAACCTGTATGACCACAACCTTTGACGTATTCCATCGCATTGGGCTGACATGTGTAAAACACCTTGCCATCTTGATAATCAGTGACCACCGTAGTTGCAATTTTGCCACAGTTTTCACAAATGGTTTGGAAAGGATACCAATTGGAGGGACGATCGGCTTTGCTGACTTCTTTGTAGGCTTCGCGCACAAGGTGAGCATTGTTCAAGAAGAGATCAATATATTGATTCATCTTGCCTGAACGATAGAGATTTCGTAGATAATAAATTTCGGGACGCACGCCTAGATGCTCGAATACTTCTAGAAATTCGCCCATAAAGTACTTAGCATAATCGGTCGCCGTATCTTCTGGAGAAGGGACATTACAAAGAGGCTGCCCCAAATATGGCGCAAATTTAGCTTGATCTAAATAGTGAGGTACGGTGTCGAGCGCATCGTAATCGTCAACGCCGTAGGTGAAGGTGACAGGTTTACCTGCATGTTTGAGGGCGCGATAAATGGCATCGTGAATCACAACCCCGCGCAATGAGCCGACATGAACGCGCCCAGAGGGGGTTTTGGAATCGTTGACTATAATGCGATCGCCGCTTGCATCTACTGCAAATTTATCCGCCCAAAACATAGTGGTAATTATCCGAAGGTCTTTCAAGAGTTAAGTTTATGCGTAAAATTACTTATTTAGCAAATTTTGCACCTTATCTAGTCTAACAGGATTAAAATTTTTCTGACTCCGAATTTTTTTGACCTAATAATAGGTAAGTAATCATTTCTCCTTTTCCTTTGATGGTAATTGCACCTCTTTCCTCAAAGTTATAATTTTTTTTCAGCCGATCGTAGGTAGCTTCGCTAACTTGGATTTTACCAGCGATGCCATGAGATTCCATTCGTGAGGCAGTATTTACTGTATCTCCCCAAAGATCATAGGCAAATTTTTTGAGTCCGATTACACCAGCAACAACTGGTCCCGTGTGAATACCAATGCGAATGCTGAGATTTTTTTCTGTTTCTTGATTGAAATCAGCGATCGCTTTTTGCATATCGAGTGCCATGTTAGCGATCGCTTCAGCATGATCAACTCGTGGATAGGGAAGTCCTGAAACGACTAAATAAGCATCCCCAATAGTTTTAATCTTTTCTAGTTGATGAATTTCGACTAGGCGATCGAAACGCGAGAAAATTTGATTGAGGAAGTCAACGACTTGATCGGGAGGTAAATGGCTGGAAAGTTGCGTAAATCCGACAATATCTGCAAATAAAACTGTGACATCAGTAAAACTATCAGCGATCGTATTCTCATCATCTTTGAGTCTTATAGCGATCGATTCAGGCAAAATATTTAGTAATAGCTTTTCGGAAGTACTGCGAGCATAGAATTCTGATTTTGCTAATTTCTCATAGAGATAGACAGAGAGATTACTAATAAAACAAGTCCAAAAAATATTAATAAGCCAAGAAATAGCAGGTATATCATCTGGAAATATTTCTATACCCAAAGCCTAAGTACAGGACAAAAATTTAATGGAGTTGAAGAAAGCCTCGGAATTGAGATGAAGGTCAAAGATGAAGTGACGCAGGAAATCAAAGCCACGACGAAAAATGCTTTTAGGTAAGCGACCGTG
>JBIKYZ010000284.1:0-6095 GCA_044354985.1 Pseudanabaena sp.
AGATGTTTATGTAAATTTTCTCGGAATAGGTTAATCTCTTTCATAGGGGTTTTATTTGTGATGTGGTTATCTTTTATAAAACCCCTTCCTGCCTACTTTTGCAACTTTTTGTCCTGTACTAAGAGAAATTTTATAAAATTTTGTGGGTTCAGCTATGTATACGAATAGTCAGGAAGTACCACTAGAACAAGCGATCATTCGCTCTCCCTTAACGATCGCAGCAAGTGCAATTGTTGCCGACGCGATCGCCCTGATGAGTGTAGGCCGACAAACTTGCAATTTATTATGTGATATTGACTCAGAAACAAATTTGCAATTAGCCCATGCCCAAAACAGTTGCATTTTAGTCACCGAAGGGAAAAAACTAATTGGCATTTTGACTGAGCGTGACTTAGTTAAGCTCTGTGGACAAAACGCAAATCCTGAAACTTCAGACCAAAATTCGACGCAAAATCTGCTCGAAACTGCGATCGCCGAGGTAATGGTATATCCAGTACAAGCACTGTTAGAGTGGGAATTTACCGATATACTTGTGGCGATTAATCGATTTCATCGCTATCGAATCCGACATTTGCCACTAGTAAATGATCTCGGTGAAATCGTTGGATTGCTCACCCATGAGAGTTTACGGCAATTACTTCGTCCCGTTGATATGTTGCGTTTGCGTCAGGTTAAGGAGGTCATGATTACCAATGTAATTTATGCAGATTCTACAGCTTCGGTCGCACAGATTGCTAACTTAATGCTGGAGCAAAAAGTTAGCTCAGTAGTGATCATAGAAGAGGGTGATAATGGCTTATGGCCTATGGGAATTGTTACTGAGGGCGATATCGTTCAATATCTTGCTTTAGAGTTAGCTCTGGCGACAACATCTGTCCAACTAGTAATGAGCTTTCCAGTTGCTACGGTCAGACCAGATGAGACACTTTGGACAGTGAGAGAGCTAATGCAAGAACGGATGATTAATCACTTAATCGTGACTAATGCGGATGGAATAATGGAAGGTATCATTAGCCAAAGTGATTTGCTCAATACCCTTCAGCCTACCGAGATTTATAAATTAGTCTCGACACTAGAAACAAAGATGTCTCGACTAGAGCAAGAGAAACTAGAACTACTCCAAAGTCGAAATAAACTGTTAGAGAGCCAAGTGCAAGCAAGCACATTTGCCCTAGCAGACAGTAATAATATGTTTCGTCAATTTGCTGAGAATAATCGTGGAGCAATTATTCTTCGTGAATTTAGCTCTGGGAAGGTAGTGTATGTAAGTCCTCGATATTCTGAAATTTGGGGACATTCAAGTGAGTATTTATATCAAAACCCAGAAGTTTGGATACAATCTATCCATCCTGAAGATATTGATAAAGTGCTTCAGCTTTATAAATTAACAGTTAATAGTGGATTCTTTAGTGAGGAGTATCGAATTATTCGTCCTGATGGCACTATTCGATGGATATGGGGACGCTGCTTTCCCTTGAAAAATGCTAGTGGGAAAATTGAGCAAATGGCAGCTATTGCCGAAGATATAAGCGATCGCAAGATTGCAGAAATAGCCTTAAAGGAGAGTGAACAACGCTTAAGAGCAAGCGAATCTCTCTTAAGCGCCATGTTTGAACGTTCAGTTGTGGGAATGGCAATTACGGATGCTGATGGTAAATTTATTAGGACTAATCCTTTCTATCAACAAATGGTTGGCTATTCTGAAAATGAATTGCAATTAATGCGATTTACAGACAACATGCTGCCTGAAGATATAGAAGATAATTTGCGATTGCGTAGTCAAGTCTTGTCTGATGAAAGTGAAAGCTATCAAATGGAAAAACGGCTTTTTCACCGAAATGGGAAAATGATTTGGGTACGAACAACTAGTTCTAAAATATTGGATGAAGTTGGTCAGCCACCTCTTTTTGTCGGGGTCATCGAAGATATTAGCGATCGCAAACAAGCTGAAAAATCTTTAGCTAGTGCAGAGATAGAACGACAACAAGCGATCGATGATCTGTATCAACTCAATCAACAATTAGAGACAAGAGTTGAACAACGTACACAAGAGCTTCAGTATACCAATCAGCAACTAAGCGTGGCTAATAGCGAGCTTGCCAGAGCGACTAGACTTAAGGATGAATTTCTTGCCAACATGAGTCATGAACTTCGGACTCCGCTCAATGCTGTGTTGGGAATGTCTGAAGGTTTAATGACGGGAGTATTTGGAGATTTAAACGAACGACAAATGCGATCGCTATCTCTAATCGAAACTAGTGGTCGGCATTTGTTGGAATTAATTAATGACATTTTGGATGTAGCCAAAATTGGCGCAGGTAAATTAGAGCTGGAGCTTAGTTCCGTAGCGATCGAGTATCTCTGTAAATCCAGCCTAAACTTTGTCAAGCAAATTGCTAATCAGAAAAATATTCAACTCAAGTTATCTATCAATCACAGCATCAAAATGATCACAGTTGATGAACGGCGGATGAGACAAGCTCTAATCAACTTACTCAGCAATGCGGTCAAGTTTACTCCTAAAGGTGGAAAAATTTGCCTAGAGGTTAAGCTTCAAGAAAGAGAAGCTACAGAGCTAACCTCCGAACGCTCCTATGCAATGATCTTCTCAATTATTGATACAGGGATTGGTATTTCTCCAGAAGATATCAGTAATCTATTTCAAGCTTTTGTCCAGATTGATAGCAGCCTAAATCGACAATACGCAGGTACAGGTTTAGGACTTACTCTTGTCAAACAACTTGTGGAAATGCATGGAGGCTGTGTGAGTGTAGCGAGTCAAGTTGGAGAGGGTAGTAGTTTTTCGATAGTTCTGCCCTATACAGAATCGATTGAATTAGATAAATCAGATAAAGCAGAGCCTCCATCAAATTCCTTTGGTGAGGGTTATAACCAAGTAAGTAATTTAGAGAATAATTTAGCTGTTAATCCTTTGATCTTGATGGCAGATGATAATCCCATTAATATTGAGACTTTCTCTAATTATTTAACTAGTCGAGGATATCGCCTGATTTTTGCATCTGATGGTCAGGAAGCAATCAATATGACGATCGCCCAAAACCCTGATCTGATTCTGATGGATATTCAAATGCCAGTGCTAGACGGAATCAGCGCAATTGAAAGTATCCGAGCAAATCCAGATATAAATAATATTCCTATTGTGGCGCTAACTGCTTTAGCGATGATTGGCGATCGCGAAAAATGTCTAGCTGTTGGGGCGAATGAATATCTTGCCAAACCTGTGCAACTATCTCATTTAGTTACAGTTATTCAGAAACAGCTCCTAAAGACTACATAATACCAAAACACAAAATGGCTAAGCCATTTTGTGTTTTTAAAACCCTTACAGGGTTTGGTTTTTAATTCACAGAAGTGTAGCCACACTTTTGTGAATTGGTATAAATGGCGGTGCTTTGCGCTCAAACCCAAACTCAGAAAATTTTTGAAAGAGTTGCTTTGCAACTCTTTCAAAAATTTTCTAGAGATTCGTTTGATCATTAGTTGCGGTAATAACAAACTATTGCCAAGTTTGGCGAAAAGCCTTAACAACTTGATCCATCCCAACCGATCGCGAGGCTTTGAACAGAATGCGATCGCCACTTTTAACTTTTTCTAAAAGCGTCTGAGTGATGTCGTCATAGGACTGACAGGCGATCGCATATTTCAATGAACCATTAGCTCCTGCCAAAATCGCATCCGCTTCGCCATCGGTCAAGATAATCGCACCTTCAATTCCCAATTTACTAATTGCTTCACCTACTTGATGATGCAATTGAGTAGACATATCCCCCAATTCCTTCATTGTTCCCAAAACAGCCCAATGACGCTTTGCAGGCATATCAGCTAGTTGGCGCAGAGCCGCCAACATCCCTTCAGGGGAAGCATTATAGGTCTCATCAAGAATCATCACATCTTGCGGCAACTCGTATACCTGAGCTCTACCAAATGGAAGATCGAGTTTCCCAATACCTTGAATTGTCTGAGCCCAATCGAGATTTAAGGCTTTGAGAACCGCTAAACCTGCCAAAAAATTTAAAGCATTATGGCGACCTGGCAAGGGTAATTCCCAAGTTAGACCTTCCACATGTAACTGAGTATCAATTAGTTCGCCGTTGACATCCCCAACCCCTAAGCCATAGGTGATTGTTTTACCTTGCCAAACCTTTCTAGCACTTTCTAGTAAAAGGGGATTACTAGCATTTAAAACTGCCGTGCCAGTAGGAGAAGTCTCTGCTAAAAGTTCACATTTAGCTTGAGCGATCGCTTCTCGCGAACCCAATCGACCAATATGCGCAGTTCCCACATTAGTGACTACGCTCACTGTCGGCAACGCCGTTTTGGCGAGACGTTCGATTTCGCCTACACCACGCATCCCCATTTCTACAACTACAAACCTATCCCTCTCAGGATTAATCGACAACAAAGTTTGCGCAACACCAATATCATTATTATGATTAGCCTGACTTTTGTGAACTCGCTGATCGGGTGCGACATAACATGCCAACATACTGGCAATAATTTCTTTGGTAGTTGTTTTGCCTACTGAGCCAGTAATTGATACAACTGGGTGCAAAAACTGAGATCGCCACCAACGGGCTAGATCTTGATAAGCCGTAATTATATCGTCCACTGCTAAAACTGGTAAACCGACTGCGGCAACCGAGCTAGCCCATTCACGGCTGACGAGTGCGGCTACTGCGCCTTGGGCGATCGCTCTTGCCACAAACATATGACCATCAAAGTTCTCGCCAGTTAAAGCTACAAATAACTCTCCACCTTTGAGTTTGCGGCTATCGGAAATAACGCCCCTTATCTCTATGTCGTTTTGCGCGTTTTCGTCAATATTGGCAACCGTTGCCGAAGTAATGGCGATCGCTTGGCTTATCGTACAAATACAGGTCATGCTTAATTTTTTCTGTTCGTAGCTGTTCTGCGCTTCGGATGGCAAACTCAAACTTGTCAAAAAAGTTACAGGTTGAGTAACTTTTTTGACAAGTTTATAAGTTTAATATTCCAAGCTTTATTATTATCGGGCTTCGGGCAGCACATCATCACCAAACATTTCATTCAAGGTGGTGAGATATGGCTCAAACTGATGAACATGTTCTTCGCCAAGATAATTTTGCATTTCTTGTGAAAGTAGTCTTAACAAAGTTCGCACTAGTTCCCAACTAACTTTTAAAGGCGGATAGAGCATGATACAGAGGGGGAAAAGCTCTTGCTGAATTGAGGCAACGCTTTTTTCGAGAACACATAGACAGAGATAAACTAGAAACATCTCAATATCGCGCAAGCTGGAAATGCGAATTTGAGGCGAACTAAGCACGCCGTTATAGCACTGATAGTCAGAATGCATAATCAGTGTTTTTTGAGAAACTCCCCGTGCAATTTCACTAGTTAGTGTGAGCAAATGACGCACAGATTCCAGAGCAATGTCATTGTAGTCAAGATTCCCAGCTGCTTCATAGCATCTTTGCAAGGGCATGTAGAGATGATCGTCAATGACTTTGAAGTAGGAGTTGACCATCAATTTTTCGAGTGGTGGAAGTGCGTCGAGAAGTAACTGCCCACTGTAATGAAATTGCATACTCACAAAACCGATCGCCCGCGCATCAATCGATGTGTATTTTTTGCGAATCTTTCCGACGCTTTGCGCGATCGCTACTGAGAGCTGTCCAATGGTTGGCAGTTGAGTCTGACTCGCTAGACTCAACATTTGCCCATCTGTGTTCAAGTCAATCTCTACAAGCCGATTGTCAGAATTTTCTGTATAGACTTTTAGAGTCTGCTCTAACATAAAACGTGAATCTGTGGCGATTTCCCAAGGATCGATTAAGTCTGCGGAAATACTATGGGATTGCAACTGACCCATTAATAAATTTTCAGTCTTAGCCCAAGCTTGAGCACTAGAGAAACGTAGAGATTGTAGTAGGTTTTTAGCTGTAGCTTCACGTCTCTCTGATGATAGGATCTCATGTTACGCAGAAGCCTAAAAAGGTTTCAGAGACTGCCATTCCAAGTGAGATTGCTGCAAAGCCTTGATATATAATTTGGATTTGAGAGCGAAGTGATTGAGCTTAGAATTAAGTTTGAGA
>JBIKYZ010000285.1:0-6073 GCA_044354985.1 Pseudanabaena sp.
TCTCAAACTTAATTCTAAGCTCAATCACTTCGCTCTCAAATCCAAATTATATATCAAGGCTTTGCAGCAATCTCACTTGGAATGGCAGTCTCTGAAACCTTTTTAGGCTTCTGCGTAACATGAGGTAGTATCTTCATTGAGCCATTGCCTGATGTACCGCAGCCAGTCACACCAGTTAAGACTACATCTTTTACTCCTAGAACTCCTCTTCCCGTAACTGCTCCTAAACCAGTGGCTCCAGTTACCAATCTTTCACAAAGTCCTAGCGAAGTTCTCATTGATCGAGATCCTATTCCAGTTGTCCCACCAAAGCCTGTAACTCCCCCCCGATCAATATTTGTCCCTAGCAATCCACCACAAACTGCTCCAGTTAAGCCAATTGCTCCAGTTACGCCAACCACTCCAACAACTTCCATTCCCCCAGCAATTACACCTCCACCAGTCCAGCCAACGCCAATCCCCTACAATGCTAAAATTGCGGCTCTAGTGCCAAGACCATCGAGGGATACAGCCCCCTATTTAGTCGTGATTCCATCTTCGGATACTGAAGCTCTCAATCGAGTTCGCAGCATTGTCCCCAGTGGCAAGCTTATTCCTTCACGATTTGGAAGTATTATTTTGGTGCAAGGATACCCCGATCGCGATCGCGCCGAAGTCTTAAAAGCAATTGTGCGATCGGCAATTGGTCTAGATGCGCGTGTAATTCATCAAAATAGCCTATAGAATGGAATAATTCGCTTTGCGAAGCATTTCATTCTTGGTTTTCGGCTCAGTAATTAGCATAAGCACCCTAATCATCATGCAAGAAACATTAGCTTCAAATCCATCCATGACTGAGCCGATGATTGTCGCCCAAGACGTGCATAAGTGGTATGGCAGTTTTCATGTGCTTAAAGGCGTGAACCTGACGGTAAATCGTGGCGAAGTGGTGGTAATTATGGGGCCATCTGGCTCAGGTAAATCCACGTTTGCGCGAACCTTTAATGCCTTAGAAGAATATCAGCAGGGCAAAATTTTTGTCGATGGCATTGAGCTATCGCCAGAGAATCATCGCAATATCGATGCTATCCGCCGCGAAGTGGGCATGGTATTTCAGCAGTTCAATCTTTTCCCGCATCTCACGGTTTTCCAAAATATTACGCTTGCGCCTTCATGGGTTCGCAAATGGTCAAAGACTAAGGCTTCAGAAGTTGCTACGCAGTTACTAGAGCGAGTTGGCATTTCGCAACAGGCTCATAAGTATCCATTACAGCTATCAGGTGGTCAGCAGCAACGAGTTGCGATCGCGAGAGCTTTAGCGATGCAACCAAAAATCATGCTCTTTGATGAGCCAACTTCTTCCCTCGATCCTGAGATGGTGCGTGAAGTGCTGGATGTGATGCGATCGCTGGCTGATTCGGGAATGACAATGGTAGTAGTGACCCACGAAGTCGGCTTTGCTCGTGAAGTCGCCGATCGCATTGTGTTTATGGATGGTGGTGTGATTGTGGAAGAGGCTACGCCTGAAGAGTTTTTCCAAAATCCTAAAGAAGAGCGTACCAAGAAGTTCTTATCACAGATTTTATAGCGATCTCTATTTCATATCATCTTTGCCCGAACATTCATCAAACTCTCCTGAGTCCTAATTGTATCTGGATGTTCTTCTCCTAAAACTTTTTTTCTTAACGCTAACGATTTTATAAGTAAAGATTCTGCTTTTGTAAATTGCTCCATATTGATATAAAGTACGGCTAGATTGTTGAGACTACTTGCAACATATGGATGCTCTTTCCCTAATAGTCGTTCTAGGATGTTGACTGATCGCAAGTAGAGTACTTCGGCTTCGCTATAGCGTTGTTGAGAACTGTAAAATATGGCTAGATTGTTAAGTCTAATAGCAGTATCATAATGATCTCTTCCTAGCTTTTGTTCTACAATGTTGAGTGATCTTAAATATAAGGATTCGACTTCACTATAACGTCCTTGAGAGTAATATAGCCCCGCTAAAGTGTTAAGAATAGCTGCAACATCAGTATGGTCTGCTCCCATTTTCCTTTCCATACCGTCGAGTGCTCTCAATAAAAACTTTTCAGATGTGCTGTAATCTCCTTCTAACTTGTATAGTAAGCCTAGATTATGCAAACAGCCCATAGCAGAAAAATTGACTGAATCCCCTTGCATTTCCATTATTTTGAGAGATTTCAAGAAAGCATCTTGTGATTCCTTGTACCTTTCCTGCGACGTATAGAGAAGTCCTAAATTGCTGAGGGTAGCAGCAAAAGAAGGATTATCTACATCAATTTTTTCCCAGATTGCTAGAGCTTTTAGATATAGGTTTTCTGCTTCACTATAGCGTGCTTGCAATCTATATAACTCAGCTAAGTTGTTAGCACTAGCTGCAACTGATGGATGATCTACTCCAAAATGTTGTTCTATAACTTCTAGCGCTCTTAAATATAGTAGTTCTGCATCGCTATAGCGACCTTGAGAATAATATATCCCTGCAAGATGATCTAAACTAGCTGCCATCTCTGGAGAATTCGTTAGTTTCAACTGTCCTAATAGTCCTTGGAATTGCAACGTTAAGTCATATAATTCTTTTTTTGCACCTACTTTAGCTAAAATTTCTAAGGCAGGTAATAAGTAAGTTGTGAGTAAGTCTAGGTCAGATATTCCAGCTAACTGTGCTTTTTGAAAACGATTTAGCAGATTATGAACACGGCGACGGGCATCATCTATATTAGAATAAGTTCCATCAGGGCTGATCGGAATATATCGACTAGGATCTAATTCATTCAAAAGCATTTCTTTTAAATGCAAGCGTAAGCCAAACCAACTATTAATATCTGGCATTGCATGAATAGAAGTTTGCAAAAATGCAGGAGTCATCCACCAAATTTGGTTTAGATTTGGCGCAACTAAGCGATCGCGATGAAAATTGAAAACTCGTATGGATTCTTCTAAAGGAATTTTATTCGTAAAAGCTGTTGAGAACCCTGCAATTGAGACTACACCAGACTTAATCTGGTTTAATTCTTCTAATAGCTTCTCTACTACTACTATTGCTTCTTGCTGACTGGGTAGGACAACCTCGTGCATTGTAATCTCAGCTTCTGCTAAGGTTGTCCTCATTTCCTCTAGTACTTTTTGTCGTGAAAATTCAGAAGAAAATTCAACACGAGCTAAACCTTTAGGCGATCGCTTTGCCCATAATAGCAACCGCTTTTTAATATCATTAATACTACCCATTTCTGGAATTTCAGGATGTTCCACCGATTAGCTCTCCTGTACTAGTGCGGTTGATATATTTTTGAGAAGCCAAAATATCTACTACCAATGGATGTACCCCAAACCATCGCTGACCATTAAACTCCTGTATAGCTCTGGCATTCAGAAGCGAATACATAACTGGATCGGTAATCTGTGCAGTTTTCTCATTGTTATAAATTAGAACTAAACGCTCTGCTTTATCTTTATAGCTAACCGTCTCAGGATCGTATGGGCTTTGCCCTAATCGTCTTTCATAGTCACTGCGAAGATTGACAATCGCACCGAATACGTCATCAGCATTAATCGTTGTAGAATCTCGAAATATTGCGCTATCTGCGGCAAACTTAACCAGATAAAATAGATCGCGCAGATTTCCGCCAGATGCTACGATTAGGCGTTCCATTTGATCCATCTCAAATAGATTTGTTGCCATCCGCGCTTCTAAAACAGATTTTAAGGCTGCTCTTCCCTTTATACTAGCGGAGTGATCTTGATTAAATACAGGTGTGTCAGGCAAGACAAAAGAACGATCATAAAAAGGTAATCTAGTTCCTGTGCTTGAATTATAGAGACTAACTGGCAGGTTGAAAATCAAGTGAGTTCGCAGATCGCGAAAAATACTGGCATTCTGAATAAAGAGATCTTCAATCTTTGTAACTGATATACTTCCACCATCAAAGTCTTCACCTACGAATAACCATTCACGTCCCGTCTCTTTTCTCAGTAAATCATTGCAGTCATCTAATAATCGATTTACAACTTCAATTAAAGAAGTTAAGCGCTTCACCCGAAGCTCCACAACTTCATTTTTGCGAGTTGAAGCAAACTTAATTTCTCCCTTAAGATTTGCAAACAAACCAAGAATTTGATTCCATAAAGAATCATCTTTCACTCCTGTTCCTGCTTCGAGACTAGCAGCAAAATCTGTTGCTTGCTCTCTCGTTTCTTTTTCTGTTGCAAACCAGTGCAAAATCTCTTGTAATCTTTCTTTTGGTGGTTTCTTATTAGCGCCGCCTTCCTTTATAGGTTTAGCGGTTTGCTCAGCTACATCAACCATCATCATCAGAACGACATCTAATGGACGAAAGTTACTAGGATCAAGGGTACTTGAAGCGCTAAATCGAATAGTGTAAAATTTATCCTTTACTCGTTCAATTAAGCGGCTTAGTTCAGTGGATTTTCCAACCCCTTGATGCCCCATAAAAAAAGCTTTAAAGTAATTACGATCTTTATATGCTCGATTTAATCCGATCTCCAACCGCTTCATTTTATCGCCGCCACGCACCTCGTTCATTTCTTCCTTGTAGAAAGCTTTGAGTTGCTCTGGCGTTTCTAATGGCGAAGGTTGAAGAGTTCGATAAACTTCTTCTAAGGATTGCGCTGGTGTAATTTGTAGGCTTGGAGTATTTGCGTCCATATCCAATCTGACTGATTTAGATGACAATCTATTTTATACTAGTTCACGGTAATGATGGATTAATAGTGTTTCTCAGCTCGACGATTGGACAGATTTTGCTATTGGCTAGAAAATTAGAATAGAAATCTACGATAGATTTGTATACTTAGAGCTATGAGCTATTGCCTTAATCCAAATTGCCAAAAGCCTAAGAACTTAGATAGCGCCGAGGTTTGCCAAACCTGCGGGACAAAGTTGCTGTTGGGCGATCGCTATCGTTCGGTCAAATTACTGGGAAGTGGTGGTTTCGGACGGACATTTTTAGCGATCGATCAGCTAAAACCATCGAAGCCATCTTGTGTAATTAAGCAATTTTCACCGCAAGGGCAGGGTAGTAACCACGATAAAGCTGCCGAACTATTTCAACAAGAAGTTATTCGTCTTGATGAGTTAGGACATCATCCCCAAATCCCCGAATTGCTTGCCCATTATCAACAGGAAAACCAGCAATACCTTATTCAAGAATTTATTGCTGGTCAAAATTTAGCTGAAGAGTTAAAAATACAGGGCGTTCTTAATCAGAGCAAAATTAGACAATTACTCAGCAATCTATTGCCAGTCTTGCAATTTATTCATGGGCATAATGTCATCCATCGTGATATCAAACCCGAAAATATTATTCATCGTCTAGGCAAAGATGCCGCAGACTATGTGCTGGTTGATTTTGGGGCGGCAAAACATGCAATTAATAACGATCTGAGGAAAACGGGAACTAGCATTGGCAGTCCTGAATTTGTCGCACCAGAACAGGCTAGAGGTAAGGCTCTCTTTAACAGTGATTTATATAGTTTGGGAGTTACTTGCATTCATCTCTTAACCCAAGCTTCTCCCTTCGACTTGATTGATATCGATCACAATTGGGTTTGGCGGGATTATCTCACTGGCAATAATGTCAGCAACGATCTTGGTAAAATTCTTGATAAGTTAATTGCGATCGCACCGAGCAAAAGATATCAGTCTGCGGATGAAGTACTGAAGGATCTGCATCCGCAGGCTGCGATCGCCATAAGCAGCAATACTGTAGCTGAATCCCAGCAATCCAATGTTATCTCTACTCCAAAATCGATTCACGAAGATCTTGGTAATGGCGTTGTTTTAGAAATGACATCCATTCCTGCGGGAGAATTTATCATGGGTTCCCCTGAAAATGAGGAATCCCATGAAAACACGGAAAGCCCTCAACATCGAGTCAAAATCCTGCCTTTCTTCATGGGTACTTTTGCAATTACACAGGCGCAGTTTCAGCAATTCCAAATTCAAAAAGTAGCAAATAATACAGATATAAGTAACTAAATAAAGATAGAGCTTAAAAGATAGCCAAAACAATAACCTCAGCTAGTTAATGCCCCCAACAATCTTAGTTTTTAG
>JBIKYZ010000286.1:0-6066 GCA_044354985.1 Pseudanabaena sp.
TGACTTATTTGCGGCTGTTCGCTCGATTGTCAATACTGGAAAAAGAAAAGGCTTTTCCGCTTTTGAGTCGATTCTTATCGCTTTGAATCCTCTCAAATCATTGTTTGCTATAGGTTGAGCAATTACATTTTTTCTAAATAAACTCCTCCAAGATTTGCACCGCGAAGGTTTAAACCTTCATAGGATTTTCTCTCATTGGGTTTACCTGTAACCAATAAATTTCGCACTTCAAGATTAGATAGAATTGACCGTCCTAAACGAGATCTATCTAAGTTTTTCGCGTGCTTCCAAATGCTGAGAGTAAAGATTGTAGTCTGATTGCGAGAATTGCGAAAGTCACTACCTTTGAGGGATGCTTCGGTAAAATCACATTCGTTTAAATTTGCACCTCTAAAACTTGTCCCGCCAAAGCTAGCAAACGCTACTCCAAATTTCAGCAATATATCAAATTTGGGATCACATTTTAAAACATGCCATGCCATATAAATGCTTAGTAAAATAGTCGCGCCAGCAACAACCCCAGCCCCAGATACAGCGCCAGAAATAACTCCAGAAACGCCCACAACCCCAGATCCAGCCACAACTCCAGACACATCAACAGCTTCAGCAACTGCAACAGCAGCAGCAATTGAGACAACTCCAGCAATTGTAATTGCAGATGCACAAGTCCAAACCCCAATAACTGCGACAGCCCCAGCCCAAGCTCCAGCAACTGTAACAACCCCAACAACTGCGACAGCAGATGCACCAGTCCAAACGCCAGCCCCAACAACAGCCCTAGTCCCATCCCAAAAACCAGCGCCAACCCCAGCAAAAAAACCAGTAATAGTAATTGCCGTAGCCACTGTTACAAAAGCTGCCGCAGTAAACCCTTGGCGGACAATAGCGAAAATCATTACGGCTAAAACTAATATGATTGATATCCCAAGGAAAACAACGTAGCTCTTGATGCTTGTAGGATTAAAGAAAACGGCTATCCAGAAGCCAGCAAAAGCCTCAAGCAATCCTGAAACAGCCGAAATTAACAACGCAACAATTAGCTGCAAGAATATCCAACGATTTTGTATCCCAGTCTTAGCTTTTGAAAAATTTGCACCTTTTAAAATCGCATTAGTAAAATCTGCACTCCTAATATCCGCGCCACTAAAATCCGCGCCTGTAAGATCTTTTCCCTTAAATGATTTTCCTTGCAAGTTTTGAGAAGCAAAGTTCTTAGCGATGGATTTCATACAAGCGATTCCATTTTTTTTACACAATTATACACTGTATTATAAAAATATAGGAAATGAATTTATTTTACCAATTTCTTAAAGAAGTACTTTTTAATAATTTTTACTATGTAGTTTAAGTTGCTCATTATGTGAATAAATTTCAAAATACTGAAGATCTCCACCCAAGGATATTTCATTCTAAAAATAAGCTTGAAGGTTTCAATCATAAAAGCTCATTTGGGTTGATTTTAGCTATATTATCAAAGAGGTTAGAAAGTTAGAGATTTAGAGCAAAGTTGCGTGCATTGCCCCAAATATTAATTAGTGACGAGGTACAAATTCTAGATTCTTCTGGTCGTTTACTAGGTCATTAAAATATAGTTTGTCAACTAACAAACACTCAAATTAATATATATAATTGCGTCGCGAGAAACCTACCCTTATAATATGCCAACTTCTAATTTTACAGAGCGAATACAGACTTTCTATGACGAATCCTCTCGCCTTTGGGAGCAAGTATGGGGAGAGCATATGCACCACGGATACTACGGCTCAGACGGGAAGCGGGTAGAAAATCCTCAAGAAGCTCAAAGGGTATTGATTGAAGAGATCCTCAATTGGAGCGATGTTGCCTCCCCCAAAGATATTTTAGATGTTGGTTGCGGCATTGGCGGCAGCTCGCTTTACCTTGCGAGTAAATATCTTGCCAAAGTCACAGGAATTACCCTTAGTCCATTTCAGGCTGCAAGAGCTAGTGCAAGAGCAAAAACTGCTGGACTAAGCGAACATGTGCAATTTCAAGTAGCCGATGCGATGAAAATGCCTTTTGCCAATGATAGCTTCGATTTGCTTTGGTCTCTGGAAAGTGGCGAGCATATGCCAGACAAAGAAATGTTCTTACAGGAATGCTATCGAGTGCTCAGACCAGGTGGCAGGTTGATTTTGGTAACTTGGTGTCATCGAGATCTAACTCCTCCTCATCCACCTCTGACAGTTTGGGAAAAAAATCATCTTGCGAATCTATATCGGCTTTATCATTTACCTTATGTTATATCGTTATCTGATTATGAAGTATTTGCTCGGGAACTTCCACTTTTCGATCTCAAGACAGCTGACTGGTCTATAGCTGTGGCTCCCTTCTGGTTGGATGTAGTAAAGTCGGCGATCGCTCCCTTTGTGCTGCTAGATATTGTTGCAACTGGATGGAAAACAATTGAAGGAGCCATGGCAATCCCTCTAATGATGGAGGGTTATAGAACTGGATTAATCCGCTACGGGCTGCTAACAGGAATTAAGAAATAGAATTTAAGTAACCATGTTGAAAACAAATCAAGACGAATTTTCCGTCCAATCTTTTTCTGCAAAGAATAGATTTAAGCCGTTTTGGAGTTTTTCTCGCCCTCATACCATTATCGGTACTACCTTGAGCGTAGTTGCTTTATGTGTAATGGCAGTGGCCCGAACTTCTTCAACAACTTGGGATCTGGATGGGATTTTAGTTAGCATAATTGCAGCACTAGTCCCAAGTCTTTGTGCAAATGTCTACATTGTGGGACTCAATCAGTTAACTGATGTGGAAATAGATCGCATTAACAAACCGAATTTGCCCCTAGCTTCTGGTGATTTTTCTGAGGTAGAAGGGCGATGGATTGTAATTGTGCTAGGCGTTGCTGGGTTATTGCTAGCCCTTCCACAGGGAGGTATTTTGTTTGGAACTGTTGCTTTAAGTATGGCAGTTGGAACGGTCTATTCTCTACCACCTCTGAGGCTCAAGCGGTTTCCTTTTTGGGCAGCCCTATGTATTTTTGGAGTGCGTGGTGTAGTCGTCAACTTGGGGTTTTATAGCCATTTTCAACAATTATTTAGCAAATCAGTTACAGATTCACTTTCATGGCAATCAATTCCATCCGATGTATGGGCACTGACAGCGTTCGTAGTTTTATTTGCTTTTGCGATCGCAATTTTCAAAGATATCCCTGACATAGATGGAGATCGGCAATTTCAGATTCGGACGCTAACGGTCAGACTTGGCTCTGAGTTTGTGTTTTGGCTATCCCAATGGGTTCTGACATTATGCTATGTTCTATTGATTTCTTTGACGCTACTTGGTTTATTGCCATCATTACAGCCGATGTTTATGGTTTTAACTCATCTGGGCTTACTGTGTTTGATGTGGTTAATGAGTTTTCGAGTTGACTTAAAAGACAAGTCTCAGATAAGTCAGTATTATCAGTTTATCTGGAAGCTATTTTTTTTGGAATATTTGTTATTTCCGATCGCGAGTCTAATTGGCTAATGATGCCAAGCTTCAGTCCAATCCCCTCCAATTTCTAAGCCCGCTTGATTGCTATTTGCAGTGAAAATTAGTTTCTTGGATTTTCCTTGAATCTTCCAAAAATTCACTTGCAAATTCCCACTTGTCGTATCTCGGCAAAAGAACTCTAGCCCCGAAGCATTCGGCACTCTAACCATTACACCTGCTTCTGAAGTCTTCCCAATTAATTCTATGGCATAGTCTTGCTGTTCCGACCAAATCTGCCAACTACCCCAAGGCTTTACCTGCCAAGAAATCTTACTATTCCAAGGCACAAACTCATAGAATTGTCCCTGATAGTGAATTCCTACCATACCAACTGACTCCTGCCAGCCCAGCACTTTTCTGATCCCGCCACCACAAGTCAGCGCCAGATCGGGGCGGCTTTCAAAGGCATTACATTGAATCCAAAACCATTGCTTTGGAAATGCACCACCCCAGTTTTTCTCTGCATAGGTAGGTACTCTCTCGAAATTTAACCTATTGTGATTACCTAAGCGATCGACCTTTTCAAACCAACCAGTGGCAAATCCGTGAGCCATAAGGATCTGCCATCCTGGTTCAAAAATTTGAAATTGGGATAACCATCCAGCCGTAGACTGCTGTGGATATTTCGGCGTTCCCCATCCATATATTGTTTCGACTGTATAACTCCAGCGAATAATTTGTGACGATGAAGGATTCCAAAACTCTCCTTCATGTGAGTTAGTTGTCACCTTATAACTTTCTGATATTGAGCGATTAGTTCTATCGTCACTATATCCATGTTCGAGTTTGTCTTTACTAGCCCAAAAACGGGATAAATTCGGTAGCGATCGGCAAAAATATTGTTCTTCTGGCCCAAGAACTTGAACGGTACAGCCACCAAACTGTTTTTTACCGCTCGATAAACCAGATACAGGTGCTTGAAATGAATACATGAATGCAATAGTTTGTCCATCGGCGATTCGATCGGGTGGTATCGTCAGTCGGTAGTACCAGCCTTCAAAAAAAGGATATTGCTGTCCATCCCAGTGAAATCCGCTATGGGGAGTTTGTAGTAACATTTACGGTAATGAAATTAAGCGATCGTATTTAATTCTGCTTCAATAGCCTCATACAGGGCAAGAAAATTCCTTTCCCCAAATCCTTTGACATCTTGACGGCGCTCAATAAACTCAAAGAAAAAGAGGGAATTAGGAAAAATTGGCAGTGAAAAAATTTGTAAGAGTAGAGATCTGGGTATATCTGGATTCCAGTCGATCAAAATTTTATGATCGACAATCTGTTGCCATTCTTGCAGAATTTGCATGGACAATATTTTGCATTCTTGTATTCTCTCTTGCAAATGTTGGTAATAGGCGATCGGGACAGATAACAAAGGTAAACCTTGTTGACGCAAGGTAGCGACTGTCTTTACGATTGGTTCGCTATGAAGAGCAATTTGTTGAATACCTGCACCATGATTGACATCTAGGAAATCTTGAATCTGCGAATTGACAGAAGTAGGTTCGTTGATATTGAAATAAAATTGACTTTCCGGTTCATACAATACTTGACTGCATAGGCCAGATCTTTCGGTCTGAATTTGAAAAGTTTGCTGCTTTTGAAGACCCAAGAAATTTTCATAAAACTCAACGGCATATTGAAGTTCTCCTGCTGGAACGTTCAGCACAATGTGGTCTATCGCATTATTATTGGATTTTTTATTGGCGAAACGGCTTAGCGAGATTCTCTCAATTAATAGATGGCTAACTCCACCCCAACCTGATACATATGCCCATTTATAAGGTTTGAGTTGGTTTTTAGCATAGGCAATTTCAGTGAGTGCAGGTAAAGATTGAAGACTAGGAAACGATAATTTTCCAGCAGTTTTGCAGTTTGTCGGTTCCTTAATTAATTTAGGAATACTCTCAAGACGATCTAAAACTACTGAAATATCTGTTACTAAGAAAGCCACATCGACGACTCCAGGTGAATGACTGCGGAGATATTCGGCGACTGGGCTATCGGAAGTGCGCGGGGAAGACAGAATAAAGTGTGTATCTCGATAGCAGAGGATTTCTAGATTTCGATCTGGTAAGGTTGCCTGTCGAACTGATTTCCATCCTAGATATTGAATGAACCAGTTTCTTTGGCTAATAGCATCTTCGACAAAGAAATGTATATGATCGATTTGCATAGATGATTTTCAAAGAGTGTTTGGAAAGTTTTTGCGTATACTAAGCAAGCAAAGATTTGGTGCTAAATCAACTTTGATAATATAGCTCAAGGCAAATGAGCTTTAGGGCTTTATACTCTCAAGCTTACTTTTAGAATGAAATAGCCCTATCGATACCATAGTCTGAAATACAGCTAAAGCGATAATCTATTCCTGAATTTGTATAAATTGCTGGAATTCTTTTTCTAATGGAAGCGGATAAACTTTCTGTCTTTAACCTAAGTACAGGACAAAAATTTAATGGAGTTGAAGAAAGCCTCGGAATTGAGATGAAGGTCAAAGATGAAGTGACGCAGGAAATCAAAGCCACGACGAAAAATGCTTTTAGGTAAGCGACCGTG
>JBIKYZ010000287.1:0-6063 GCA_044354985.1 Pseudanabaena sp.
GATATCAAACCTAGGCTATGGTTCAATTTATTGAACTTATAGCTTTTGTATTTACCTATGGATTGAAGTACAGAAATAAATGTGAAGTTGCTTCTATACCTTGCTTTTGTTTCCCGACAGATCTAGTGATAGACCGAAGAAGCCGTTGATTGGCGAGGCTTTACAAGCAAATCGCAGCTAAAGCCTAGGATCGCTATCAGATATAGATTACAGCTTGATATCACTAATTAGTGAGCCAGTGCCAGAAACTGCTCCGAATAGATTGCTTTTGTTAAAACAAGAATAGGATATGATATGTTCTATTTCATGAAAGATCTCTACAAGAGTTGAGATCGAACTAACATACGGTCGGTTACAATGATTTGTGATACATTTCTTGAATGAGGTATTTACTTGGTTGAGGGAATAACCTTATTGCGGATTGCCATCAATGGAACTTCAATCAACAGATGGAATGCATGACCAACAATTACTGAAAACACTAACATAACGACCCAAAAGGGAAAAGCAGGAATATTGAATAGACTATTAGCTTTCACTAAGGCTTGGATTACCATTGAATGAGTCAAATATATTGCATAAGAAGAACTTGCTAGGGCTGTAATGGCTCTATAACTAGAAATTTTATATTGTTTTCCATAAGATAGTGACAAGATTAATAATGCAAAAGTACTTCCTATAACTACCAAGCCTAAAGTGAAAACCAGTTTATCATCCAATAAATTGGTTAATAATAGCAATATAAAACTGATGAAAATAATGACATAGCGGTAATTATGTAGCCTGCTCAACTTATCAGATTCGTAAACTGAAAACCAAGCCATTAAAACTCCCAAAAACAAAGTGTCCAAATGAAAATGGGACGCGGCGTGATAAAAGCCAAATGACGCACCACCCTTATAGCTCACAACGCGTAGAAAAAATGGCAAGAACAAAATAATAAAAACAACAATTTTCCTAGAATGATTGCCTATTCGTAAGAGAAACAAAAGAACAAATGGGAGAAATAGATAGAAATGTTCTTCGACACATATAGACCAACTCACTAAAAAGTATGGCATTCTCTCAATATAGTTTTGAAAGAATAGAAGGTACTCCCATCGAAAAGGCTCATTTTCAAACAGATAAGAACCCAAAAATGCTGGAGCTAAGGCTAAAAAGTAAGGTGGAACAGTTCGAGTAACTCTTCTTAGCACAAATCGACAAACTTCAACGCTACCCTTTTCTAACAACTCATTAAAATAAAGCCCCCCAACAAGAAATCCACTAAGAACAAAAAATAGTTCAACTCCATATTGACCCGGCTGACTAAGAAATGAGACTATATCAGGCTTTATTGGAATCCGCTGGACTGTGTGATAGATAAGCACCATGACAATTGCGATAGCTCTGATTAAATCTAAGTTAGGGATTCGCTTACTTTTCATGGATACAAGTTTGAACAGTTTTAATCATCGAAAGAAAGAGCGATAACTTCTTTATTTTTTTTGCACAACCATTGATTATACTGAAAGTTTCAGTATAATCAATGGTTGTGGTAACTATACAGAAACTTTCTTGATAGCACAACTATTTTGCGTAATATACAGAATTTTTCTAAATAATATCTCATATAAGTGAGTTATCCAGAAAAATGTAAGCCAACAAGACAGAACAGAAGCTAAAAAGATCCTAGAACAGTTACGAGATCGCAATCCGCGTTGAGCAATACTTTCTTTATTTCACAGGTTAACAAGGCTTTGCTATTATCTGCGCGATCGCATCAGCCAATCTCTCAGAACCACCTTTTGCGCCAACCCGTTCCATTCCATTCTGTTTACACCGTTCCAAATAATCGCGATCGCTGAGAGTTCGCTTTACACATTGCGCCGCTTCCTGCAAAATTTTGGGAGTAGCAGGTTCCTTCCCAATCGTTTGTACTGATAAACCTAACAATCGTTCCTGAGCATTCGCAAAACGATAGGAAAATTGAGGGCCATTTCCCATGATTTGAATTACAGGTTTTCCCAAACCGACCATCTGCTCGACAGCAGTTCCCGCCATACCGATCGCCAAGTCACAACAATGCAAAATATCCGCAAACGCATCACTAAAACAAAGAACACTGATGTTTGTTTTTGCATGGTACATCTTGCCATCAGCATATTGCCAACCCGCTTGGGCAGCTAGTTCAGGTAATTGGGGGGCAACACTTGGGACGATCGCCGCCCGAAATTGCACAGGGTGAGGCGCATATTCTTGAGCAATCTTTTCGCATAAATGCAATTGCAATACGAGATTTTCGGCTGCTTCAGGCAGGCGACTTCCAGAGAGTAAAGCGATCGCAGGCACATCAGGACTCAAAGCTAAATCTTTGCCAGACGGTTCCAATACATCCATAATTGGATAACCGACAAAGCTCGTATTCTGATAGCCTCTTTTTCTAATTAGTTCCGCACTATAGGCATCACGGGTCAAAATCTGGCGACATCGTGGCGATCGCATCATCAAGGCTTGCAGCCAGCGAGGAACATAACGATTTTCGTAAAATGCTGATGATGACACTAAAAATAAGGCATAGGGCAACCCCGTTAAATAGGCAAATAGCGCAGGCACTACATCACCTGTCGCAAACACAAAATCACAAGTTTTGCCACATTCTCTCGCCGCCTTAATTTGTTGCCAAGTCAGATTAATCAATCCAGATTGGAAATCTGCAATCTGCTTCTGCACACTCATATAAGCAAATCCCCCTGATGGCAAGATCTTAGTCTGAGTAGCGATCGGCACACCAGCCCGCCTATAAGCATTCCCTTCACCAACAATCGGCAATGAGATCGTCTCTACCTCTGGATATTTTTGCCTTAAAGCTTTGAGAACTTCACAAGCATTTAGGTCTTCACCGTGACCGTTACTAATAAATAAAACTCGTTTTGGGATTGAAGTCACGATGTAATAAAGCTAATAACTGATAGCAAAGAATTATCGCATTTTCTTTAACTAAGTAGCTACGCATAAATAAACTTATGAGGATATCCCGCTACGTGGGACATCCTCATAAGTTTATTTTATTGATCGCAAAACTTGTAAACTACCACCAGCATAAAGTTGGCAAGACTCAACTTTAAATCCAGATTTACTCAAAAGCTGTGGCAAATCAGTTTTAATCAATTGCCATGCAGTTTCTGTCTCAAATAGCCAGAGGAAAGTCGCAATAGGTAGCCAAAATAAGGGATTAATAGGACGATGAAAATCAATAATGATAAATTTTCCTTCAGGTGTCAAAATCCGATGCACCTCTTGAATGATTTGCTGTAACTGCTCTGAATCCATCTCATGCATAGCTGTATTCGTTAGTACCAGATCAAAAGTGCGATCGCTAAAGGGCATTTTCTCAGCGAAAGATTCTACATATTCTGCTTGCGGCACATTTTGCTTGGCGCGTTTAATGGCGATCGGCGAGGCATCTAAACCCGTCACATCATGGAAATGGTTTAACTAGTTCCCTTGTCGCCTGTCCTGCTCCACAACAAAGGTCAAGCACTTTCGCATCAGGATTGATTTGCAAATCTTTTAAAAATAAACGATGAAATCGCTTTTCCCCACCAACACTAATCGCAGCAAGAGCCGATACAGTGTCATAAAACCATTGATAGCGATAACTCCAGTCACGTAAAATTGTAGTCATTAAGTTTATTTATATCCTGTGGGATTGAGCTCTAGCACTTCTCCTGATTATTAAGCTTGTTTTCTATTCAACATTTCGATTAGTTGTCTTACACTATCAGCTTGTTTATCAGCGATCGCTGTTTGACGATCAAGAGTATGTTCAATTCTGGTCATCCGATCGTTGGACTCCTTAACAAGCTGACTCAACACCTCTCTAGTTTCTCTAGCTTCTTCCGAAATACTATTGATTTCTGCTTTAATGTTTGGGAATTCAAGATATAAAGATTGGACAAGTTGACCAATATTCTCAATCAAAGTATTGATCCGTTCGGCTTGTTCATCAATCTTGTTAGCAAAACGGTCTAGTCTTTCATCTGTCCATCTTTCAGTCATTTTATCTTCCTCTTTAATGCGATCGCTTAATCCCACTTATCTCAACGATGAATAACCAATTTAGAATTTACGCAAATCAACCAAGAACTCAAGTTCTTGGCTAAAAGCTCAAGTCCACTGAAGTGGACTACAGAATACTACTGTTAATTGACCCGTTTCAAAGGGTTTGAGCTTTTAGCCCGCACTTGAGTGCAGGGCTACTGCGTAAGTCCTACAATTATTACATTAAATCGTTAACCATTTCAGGAGGGCTTGGGATAGATTACACCGCTTTCTAGTGCTGGGATTAATACAAACATGTTTAGTTAATGCTTTTGCGATCGCCTTTTTCTCGTCGCTTTCTAGATCAAGAAATAATTGATATTCAATTTGAAAAGAATCAGGACTTAGCAAAGTTTTTACTAGCGAAACCACAATGCGATCGCCACAGAACATTGGCTTAAAAAAATCAATACTTGCATGGGTAATCGGCACTGCGATCGCTCCACCTCGAAAAAAAGATTGAAGTTCAATTCCCGATGCTACTAGCGAAGCTTCGTAGGCTTCATGGCAAATAGATAATCCATTGGCAAAATAGACCACTCCAGCCGAATCAGTATCGCGAAAATGAATTGTGCGATCGTAAACAAAGGGTTGATTCATAGTTCTCTTAACAAAGAAGGCGCTTTGCGCCTTCTTTGTTTATGCTCGTTCCATTACTTGTGCCATGCGATTGATTTTAATCATGAGTTTATCAAAATCATCAAAAGTAAGCGACTGAGGTCCATCAGACAAAGCTCTCTTAGGATTAGGATGAACTTCGATCATCAGGGAGTCAACACCCGCAGCGATCGCAGCCAAACTCATTGATGGCACATACTCCGACCAACCTGTACCATGACTAGGATCGATCATGATCGGCAAATGCGTTAACTTCCGCAATACAGGAATTGCGGATAAGTCGAGAGTATTGCGAGTATATTCGCGATCGAAAGTTCTAATCCCACGTTCACAAAGAATCACATTGGGATTTCCCTCGGCGAGAATATATTCTGCTGCCATTAACCAATCATCAATGGTAGCAGCTAATCCACGCTTGAGGAGAATTGGCTTATTCTGTTTACCTACTCGCTTTAGCAATGAGAAATTCTGCATATTCCTAGCACCGATTTGCAACACATCGGCAACTTCAGCAATTTTCTCAATATCAGCAGTATCCATTACCTCCGTAATAATACCCAATCCACTTGCCTCTCTCGCCGCCGCTAATAGAGACAAAGCACTCTCACCATGTCCCTGAAAAGCATAGGGCGATGTCCGTGGCTTATAGGCTCCACCACGTAAAAATTTTGCCCCAGCAGCCTTCACTCGCATCGCCGTTTCCACAATCATTTCTTCGTTCTCAACAGAGCAGGGTCCCGCGACTGTCACTAAGGGATAATTTTCGCCGATCGCAATATCACCATTAGGAGTAGGTACAATCACCACGCTCGATTCATTTTGGCGATATTCACGACTAGCACGTTTAAAGGGGCGTTCTACGCGCAACACAGTCTCAATCCAAGGGCTTAGTTCTTCGATGCGATGGCGATCGAGATCGGCTGTCTCACCAACTAGTCCCAACACAACTTTATGTTTTCCCACAATTTTCTCTGGCGATAATCCCCAACTAGATAGTTCTTCGCAGATCCGCCCCACTTCTTCTGCGGGTGTACCAATCTTGGTTACTACGATCACGGCTAGTCTCCTTTAGTTGTTTTCTTCACCTATTTTAACGCGAGTTCAACAAACGCTGTTGGCACTTTAATTCTTAGCTACTTAACAAACATAGACAAGTTGCACATTAAACATTTCAGTCATTTAAACTAAAGCGACTCCCCGAAACAACTATTGAGCAAAAAATCAAACCCAATAAGATATTTAACTCATGTTACGCAGAAGCCTAAAAAGGTTTCAGAGACTGCCATTCCAAGTGAGATTGCTGCAAAGCCTTGATATATAATTTGGATTTGAGAGCGAAGTGATTGAGCTTAGAATTAAGTT
>JBIKYZ010000288.1:0-6049 GCA_044354985.1 Pseudanabaena sp.
CTGGCAAATACTACTATCTTAGTACTCCTAAATCATTAGTGCTTCGATTTCTCATGCCCAATATTTGGGCATCTCTTAATGTGCCGTTCATCCATTTTTTGCTTCAATTTTTTCCAAACTCCAAACTCAGATAAACTTTTATGAGAAGCTACAAAACTGGATGAGTCTCGAAACTCATGATGTTTAAGATGTATTTTCAAGAAATATTTATGCAAAATATAATGACTAATATAGAAACAGAAATCGGCAACAACTATTCTCATTAAAAACCATACAAAATTGAGGGATAAACTATTTCCTCGATGTACTTCTGGTGCTAGGGAAAGTATTATAAATGCGGCAATTAAAGATTTTAATTCTCCCAAAGCAATTCCTTTCAGAGTGAAATTGGGAAAATCTTGTCCCTTAACTTTAACAACCCGAATATTGAGTTTATCTCTCCAAATCTCATTCTTTTTGAGACATTTTTCAATTAGGAATCCTATCCCATAAAAAGAAATAGAGCCTACCATATAGTACATCAATACCTGAAACTCAAAAGGTATTTTAATATCTTTCAGGAATAAATAAAAAAGCTGTTGGAGTAAAGTACATATAACTGCAATCTTGATAAAGAACTCAATTTCAGGTAGAAAGCCAAGAGTTTTTCTCATATTTAAGTAAGTCTTACACTGCGTATCATTTGTGCTATGGAAGTGAGTTTGATAAGTATCTTTTTCAAAATCAATTTTTTGTCAAAAGATGATATATGGAAGTCCTAAATCATTTATAGATTTTTGGGTTTGTGGAAGCGTATCCCCGAAGGGGGTGCGCTTCCACAAACCATTTAGGATTTGTATATCTGTTTTAGCGTTTAGCCAAAATTTGCTAATGCAATTTTTGAGTCGTTGGAGGAAGCGGTGCTAACTAGTCCTGAATATTCACCGCTATAGTTAGTAAATGAAGATGAGGAGCGACGAACCTTCGATAGGCGAATTTGCCAATCGGAAATCTGCTCGTAACTAAGGTGATGAGTATTGCAAGTTGGTGTCCATAGACCTCCCCAAACACAAGAATCTTCAAACTGAAGCAACCCTAACTTTCGTAAGTTATGGGATTGCGGAGTTCCCGGTAATGGAGCAATACTGTAACAAGCTATCTGAAACTCGACTTTAGGGTTGATCTGTACCAATTCATCCACAAGTTCTGAGATTGCTTCCTCAAGACGTAGCAAATCATCAATATCATCATCGGGTAGACCAATAATGATGCCATAGGCAATGACAGGCACGCCAGTTCTGACGACAGATTTCATCAATGTACAATGCTCTTGCCAAGGGAGGAGTTTCTTGTAGGCTTCTCTTCCGAACACAGGACGCTCAGCAGGGATATAGGCTAAAGGACAACCAACTTTTCCATCCCAGCCAAATAGGGCTTCAATTATTTCCTCATCAGGTCTAAGGTCGGTGCTTTCGTAATTACGTCCAGCGCCTAAGGTCGTTTTCCTCAGTTCCAAGCCATTAGGCCACATGAGAGAGATGCCCATTTCCCTCGCCCCATTGGTGATTTCGAGGATTTCATCTCTTCCTCCGGGAAATAGTGTCCGCGCAAGGAACTGATCAGAGCCAATATTGATGGAAACCGCCCCTGCTTCTTTTTGTATCTCTAACCATTTGAGGGCGGTTTGGGGTGTCATGCGTCGATAACCAGTACCGTAGGTAGGGGTCATACAAAAATCGCAGGTGCGATCACAACCAATGTCAGCCACCAACGAACCAATTGGCACTAAACCTTGGACATTGGGAAGTACACCTAAACAATCGCGTGCCACTTGCACCGAGGGTAGCGCCCATTCATCAGGACTTTTCGCTTTAGTTTTCCGAGCATACTGTTTACCATCAGCAAAAACGACACCCGTTAGCTCTTCTCGTAGGGGCTTGCCCAGTACATAATCAAAAATCGCCCAATTAGCTGCTCCTGACTTATCTAGAACCACTGCTGCTGCACCAGCCTGCAAGTAGTGGTGTGGTTCTGCTACGGCATCCGAACCACCAACAACAATTGGGCGATCGCCCTTAGCTAAATGTTTAATTAGCAAACAACTAACTTGACGATCTTGAGAAAAGTTGACTGTAATGCCCCAAGCATCGAAAGCCTGTGGATCAATAGCAAAAATATTTCCCCCTACAAATGTTTTCCGTAGGGTCATCCCTTTCCAAAAAATCTGTCCGAATTCTTCACTATAATCTCCATCTCTGAGATTAACTAATCGGGCATCGAATCCTCCTGCTTGCAAGTCAGCTATTAAAACTTGTTTACTAATTAAAGATCTATTTCTATATAGAGAAGTCCAATTTTTCCCATCTGCATCATATAGACCTGTCGCTGGAACTTCTATTAATCCAATTGTTGGCTGTTTCTTTTCTATCATAAAAAATAATTTTTTGTTGATTAATTGCTAAAAACTATGACAAAGAAATTTAATTGTGTGAGATGCTAATAACACAATTAAATCAATAAAATTTTGCTGCAAAATTAGCCTAATGGCAATTACGCCATATAGACTCATCAGCATCTATTCTTTTAGTTGGTTGGCGTGAAATATGTACTTTAAGACATATCCCCCCGTTAGCTAACCAATGTCTGAATTGTTATCTAAAATCAAGTTACTAGTATGAAACCAACAGAGGCAATACTAATGGTTAATAACTATATGTTATTCTGTATTCTAAATTTGTATCAATTGATTTAAATTTAAAAAAATTAATAATTGGCAATTATTTGAAAATCATGATACTTGTCAGGGAAGGTTCTGAAATGCCCATTTTATGATAAATGCATAAATTACATTTATTACGCTTTCAATGTCCCGTATCTAGATCTTGTCAAAATTGAGATTTTAGATTACACTTCAGTAATTATTGCGTTTACGAAATATAATGGTTAATGAGATCGTGGGGGCGATCAATCTTAATATTGATATTAATTTCAATAATTAAAGATCGGCAATATGTGTCTTATTGATATATTCGCTATGGGTTCTTGTGGGTAATTATGTAACATGAGTCATGGTAAGGCTTAATCACCCGAAATTTTAGATAGCTATAGCCATTTATGTTAGGACATAAACCAAAATGGATTTACAAGGTTTTGCACCATAAATCCATTTTGGTTTAACCGTATTCATCTAAACAAGCTCATCCATCGTATATACATCAACAATAGTAACTAAGCCAAACATGACAGTTAAACATTTAAAGATTCTGCATCAACATAACGCAAACACAAATCAAACCTTTGAGAAAGATGGTCATGATGTTGTTCAGGGATTAACCAAAACTCGCAAAAACCTTCCTCCTAAATACTTCTACGATGATCGCGGTTCGGAATTATTTGAGCAGATTTGCGATTTACCTGAATATTATCCCACCCGCACCGAAGCATGGATTCTTAATCAATATGCTAATGAAATTGCGACAATCACAGGTTCCTGTGAGTTAGTAGAACTAGGCAGTGGTAGCTCTACAAAAACCCATTATTTATTAAATGCTTATCAAAAAGTAGCTAGCTCATTAACTGAAGTAATCCCCGATGCCTTTAGCTATATTCCTATCGATGTGAGTGGTGGCATTCTTAAAACTACGGTTTTACATTTACAACAAAAATATCCTGATTTATCCATTGAAGGACTGATTGGCACATATGACGAAGCGTTATTTCACTTGGGAAAAAACCATTTGCGATCGCGGATGATTTTCTTTTTAGGTAGCTCGATTGGTAACTTCACAGAATCCGAATCTAATGATTTTTTAGGTAAGGTTTCCCATGCTTTGACTCAAGGTGATTATTTCTTATTAGGGATTGACTTGCAGAAACCGAAAGAAATCTTAGAAGCTGCTTATAACGATAGTCAAGAAGTAACGGCTGCCTTTAACTTGAATATGCTTGCCCATTTAAATTGGCGATTTCAAGGTGATTTTGATCTCGATTTATTTAAGCATCAAGCCATTTATAACGAAGTCGATCATCAAATTGAAATGTATTTACATGCGCGATCGCCCCATCAAGCATCTCTCGAAATACTTGATCTCAAGGTTCAATTTGAAGCAGGTGAAAGCATCCTGACTGAGATTTCGCGTAAATTTGACTTAGAAAAAGTTCAAGCACAACTGCGATCGCAAGGTTTAGAAACAGTCAAAATCTGGACAGATCCCCAAAAATGGTTTGGCTTAGTTCTTTGTCAAGTTCCTCACAATTAATATTGCCTTAATTCTATGCAACCACCAAATCTACACCGTTGCGATCGCCCAGAAATTCTTGCCTATTTTCAAAGAGCTTGGCAAATTGAAGATAGCTTAATGAAAAGTTTGGTTAATCCAGAAACTTTTTATACAAATCCCGATCCCTTACGCAATTTATTGATTTTTTATTTAGGGCATTCGGCAGTCTTTTATATTAATAAATTAGTCAAAGTTGGCTTATTAGATCAACGCCTAAATCCTGATTTTGAAAGGCTTTTTGAAATTGGAGTTGATCCAGAGAAACCTGAAGAAATAGCTAATATTTTTCATAATCTTCGCCAAGCAGAAGTTACAGCAGTTTGGCAATATCGCGATCAAGTTTATAACGCAATTTCTGAGCTAATTAATAACTTAACGAATATGGCTCCGCCGATTAATCCAGAGCATCCGCTTTGGGCGTTGATGATGGCGATCGAGCATCAGTATATTCACATCGAAACCTCTTCGATGTTAATTCGCCAGTTGCCTGTTGATCAACTGCAACGTCCCGAAAGTTGGCAATATGCTCCCGCCAATGGCTATACCACGGCAAATGAAATGATTGAAGTCACGGGTGGTACAGTGCGACTAGGCAAACCTCAAGATTCAAATATCTATGGTTGGGATATTGAATATGGCGATCGCACGGTCAATGTGGCGACTTTTCAGGCAAGTAAATATCTAATTACCAATGCTGAATTTCTCGATTTTGTCAAAGATGGTGGCTACGATAATCCAGACTATTGGCATGAGCAATCATGGGCGTGGAAAGTTGAAAATCAGATTCAGCATCCTAAATTCTGGATTCCTGATGCTAAAAGCTATAAATACCGCGCCATGTTTGATGAAATTGTGATGCCCTTTGACTTTCCTGTGGAAGTTAATCATTATGAAGCGATCGCCTATTGTCGCTGGAAAGGAAATCATACGCGCCTGATGAGTGAAGCAGAATGGCATCTGGCAACCTACGGTTCTTCTGAACTTGCTCAAGCATCAGATAGCCAAGCTGAAAATTACAATCTCAATTTAAAATTTGCATCCCCCCATCCCGTTGGTTATCTACCTCAAGCCAAAAGCGATGTAGGACTATACGACTTGCGCGGTAATGTGTGGGAATGGCTCAGCGATCATTTAACGCCACTTACAGGATATAAGCCGCATTATCTCTATGAGAATTATTCTGCGCCATATTTTGATACGAAGCACAATATGATGGCAGGCGGCTCATGGATTACCAGTGGTACGGAAGCTGAGAGGTACTACCGCAACTGGTTCCGCCCTAACTTCTATCAACACGCAGGTTTCAGAGTAGCCATATAAAATCTGACACGCAAAGTGTGTCAGATTTTATATGGCTTATTTGTTTTTAGTGAGAGCGCAAAGCGCTGGAGAAAATAATGCATCCACAAAGAATTGAACCACAAGCAGGTCAAGAATCTGTATGGGACTATCCTCGTCCCGCAATTCTAGAAGATACGACGAAACATATTCGCGTTATCTGTAATGGCATCGTTCTTGCCGAAACCGATCGCGCTAAGCGGGTTTTAGAAACCAGTCATCCGCCTTGTTATTACATTCCCATTGAAGATATTAAAATGGAGTATCTGATCGAAACTTCGCGGCGGACAATGTGTGAATGGAAGGGAATCAGCCAATATTATGATATTTTGGACTTTGGACAAGATTGAAGCAAAGAAAGAGCGGGATTAAGCGAAAAGGGATAATGAGAGTTTCAACTTTCAACCGAAAACAAATCATTATCCCTAAACCCATTATGCCAATAATTGTCA
>JBIKYZ010000289.1:0-6038 GCA_044354985.1 Pseudanabaena sp.
ATATGTGCAGATGGTGATGATTTTGAGAGCTTACGCCTTCTTACAAGGAGAAACAGAAGTAAGCGAAGACTCATTTGAGATTCTCAACCACGTCATCTGGAATCACCCCAGAGAAAAGACTGCGATCGCCAAGATCGTCGCCAAGGTCGGAAATCCCCTAAACATTCAAGCACAGGAAACATTGATATCAATCACCGAATCCATCGCCCAACTAGGAACCTGTCCAACCTTCGGCACACATGAAGATCAACATAGCTGGGCAACTCAAGGCACAGGAGTCTTGTCCGACCTGCGACATATGACCGATCGCTTGCAAGGCATGATTGCCCAGTTTCCACACAAAGCCAAGAAAGCCCAGCAAATCGTGATTGAAATCGAATCGAAGAAAAAGCCATTGCTAGCCAAAGTCAGCGAGATTTTGTACGGAGCATAGAGACAACCGCAAAGGGAGCGTAATTCACGCTTCCTTTAAAACCCAATTCAATAATCAGAACTAAAATATGCAAAATCCATTAGTATATGTAGTCCCGAAATGGACAGAGCTTTGTGCGCGAGATTTCAAAGAAGGCTCAGAGCGGCTATGTGAAGTAATCAGCGAAGGCGAGATAAAAATCTATAACTTCGACGCATTCACCGATGAAACTTATCACCGCCTGTACGACCGCCAGCCTAATCGCCTTGCAGACAATGACATCAAGCCAGAAAACAAAATCTGGATTGCCATTCACCAACAAATGACCGAGCTAGAATCTTTTCAGCAATTTAGCAACCGACTAAATGGCGATGAATTTCTCGCAGGCATCGGTACAACCGCAATCTGCAAAGCGATCGCTGAGATGTTACCAGAGCCAGATCGACGATTAGAAGACCCTGAGCTAATCAGAAAACAAATTCGGGGCATCTTTGAAATGCTAGCAGGACAACCGCCCACCTCTGAACTCATGCAAATGGTGCAAGGGTTGAAGCAAAAAGGTATCGCTACCCGAAAAGCCTGTGAAGACTATGCTGACTCAATTACCGAGACAAAAATAGGAGCCGCCTTAATCATTGGCATCGCGAGAGCCGAAGCTGACCTAGAAATTATGGAAGAAAGCCTAGCTGCTCTTGGTGGTGGCGGCGATCGAACGACCGAGGAAAAATTAAAAGTTGCGGACAAACTGCAACTGGCGCAAAGATTGCAAGCAGCACCCAAATTACAAGCGATCGCCCAACTTGCGGGCAAGAAAATCGCGATCGCCGCCAAGATGCAGCGCTCCAAAGTGATTGAAGGACGGACAGAAATGATTGGTGTAACCACAGGCAACGACTTAACGAGGTTATTACCCTGTGAACTAGTCAAGCTCACAATTCCCGCCCTGTTCCCAGTATTTGCCCAAGGTTTCATCGAACGCTCACTACTGCAACGCGAACTAATTAGCCGCGAACCACTAGCCAAAGGACCAATTGTTATCTGTCTGGACTCTAGTGGCTCAATGGAAGGAAGCGCTGAGATTTGGAGTAAAGCCGTAGCCCTAGCATTACTGAGTATCGCCGTAATGCAAAAGCGTCATTGCCGTATTCTGCACTTCACGGGAAGAGTTGAGCGGACAGATGATTTTGCAGGAACCGCACCAGATCCCAATCGCGTACTTGACTGTATCGAAAAGTTCTATAACGGTAATGATACGAGCTTTACCGCCGCCTTGACGGGAGCATTGGAGTCTATTAAACAGCATGAAAAATCTCGAAAAGCCGATGTCGTGCTAATTACCGACGGACTAGACATACCATCACAGGACTTTATAGAACAGTGGCAACAAGCCAAGAAAAAGTATGAATTTAGTTGCTACGGAATCCTGATTACCATCGGCAATCAGGATTCCGCCGAGGCAACGATTGGCGACCTATGCGATCGCTACACGACGATAGACAACCTCAACGATGACTCAGAAATAGAAAGCCTCTTCACGATCTAACCAATTCTAGAAAGTCACACATAGAGGATTGCATCAGTCCTCTAGCGAGGCTCTCTAGAAGAAATCCATTGATATTTACATATAAGGAAAATTACCTATGACTTACTCATTTCAGAAAGCGACCAAAGAAAACATCAAACTACGGATGGCTCTATATGGTCCACCAGGATGTGGCAAAACCTACACAGCCCTGCAACTAGCATCATGCATGGGCAAAAGAATTGGATTGATTGACACCGAACATGGTTCAAGCCGCAAGTATGGCAACTTGTTTAACTTCGAGGTACTTGAACTAAGCAAATTCGGACCAAGCCAATACTACAACGCGATTGAAAGTGCCGAGGAATCAGGATTTGATTACCTGATTATCGACTCCCTATCCCATGCATGGTACGCGGAACTAGACGTAGTTGGCAGCGATGTCCGCAACTGGGCAAAAGTCCGCCCCATAGAACGCCAACTATGGGACAAAATCATCAGTTCAAGCTGCCACATCATCGCCACGATGCGTTCAAAAATCGAATATGAATATGGAGCCACCGAAATTTCTGGCAAACAGAAAATGACCAGTGTTCGCAAGATTGGTACAGCCCCAATTCAAAAGGAAGGCAGTGAATACGAACTAGACATTTGTGGATTATTGGACGACCAGAATACCTTGATGATCTCCAAAAGCAGATGTCCTGAAATCAGCAGTGGCATCTATCCCAAGCCAGGCAAGAAATTTGCAGAGATTGTTCAGAATTGGTTGAATGACACATCATCACCTATTCCAGCACCATTTGTCCTAACGAGGGATATAGCTATACCTAATGTTGCAGCACCAGTACTATATGCAGTACAGGAGCAACCTAGCTATGCGATCGCCGCAGTTGCCAGCAACGACAATGTTGCCCCAATTGCCATTACCAACGGTCATGTCGCCGCGATCGCCAGTACTAATGGTCATGTCGCCACAGTCATTGAGACTAATATTCCTAGTCCTAATGTTCAACTATCCACTCAACCTGCGATCAGCAGACAAGATAACCCAGCCAAAGCAGCATTTAAAGCACTTTTAGCCGTGACCCAACAACCAACGGGCAAAGTGATTGAAGCAAGCATCGACCTGTATGGAGCCGATGCCACTGGACAAAAGCCAAAATTCAGCAGTGAAAACATGACCGCAGTGCAAATTAAAGAAGTGTGCGAAGCCTTAATGCTTGAATGGCTGGGCGTAAAAGGATATTCAGTTGAACTTGCTCAAAACCTGATCGACATCTCATCTTCTAGACATCCAGGACAATATTCCTTGATTGCTAGTGATATTAACACTCAGCTTGAATTCTAGGTTTAAAGCCAACCATAACTCTCTAGCAAATAATTTACTAGAGAGTTATGGCATCTATGGAAACGGAAACGCTATCGCGTAGAAGTTCGTGAAGTGATTCCTAAACAGGTATAAATCGATGTGTAATTCAACAAATTCCGTAGTTCTCTCTGGCTACATTGGTACTGTCTCCGAAGTACGTCAAACTAGAACTAGCGGCAAGGATGTATTAGACTTTAGCCTTGCTGTGCAGCCCAAACCTCGCAGAGATAAAGATGGCAATTGGATCGACCAAGAGCCACTTTGGGTGAAAGTTGTATGCTGGAATGGTACAGCCCAGTATGCCGAAGAACGTGCTCAGTCAGGACGTTTTGTGGAAGTAGTGGGAGTCCTATCCCAACCAGAAGAATATCAATCCAAGAAAGATAAGAAGCATCATGCACGTACTGTCATCAGCGCCCAATCTCTTAACTTTATTGATGTTGAGCGAAAGAATGCCGATGATGCTGATGAAGAATATGAGCCAACTACTGCATACGATGATGATTTTTAGCTAACTGTTTCAGCGAGAGGGGTTGCCTTACGAATCCGCTCTCTGAAACAACTTCCCTGAAAAAGAACAAATATTTGCCGCAAGCGAATGTTTGTTCTTTTTTTATCGCTATCGCTTGAAGTTCATGCCCAACTAGATGAAAAGAAGGTTACGATGATTTACTCACATAAAGGCTATCAATGTTTACTATTGCCACGAGTCTCGAAGAAAAGTGTTCAATGGAGTTGCAAACCCAAAAGCAGTGACAGCATGGAGCAACAAGCATTTGTAACATGGTCTAGAGCAAAGCTGATTGTTGGTATCGACATTCTCCAAGCTAAGCAAAAGTTTACGAGTCTTGTGGAATTATTCTTGCAGGAGCGCAGCACTGAGTTCCCATTATATCCACGACCAGAAATGCCCGATGCGACAATTGAAGCGATCGTTGACGCAAGAGTTTACTTGGTTGCGAATAATAGTGGCAAGAATCATACAGCGAAGTTTCGGGTATTTACAGAAGAGCGTTTGCGAGTTTTCCCGTCGCACAGTCCTATCCCCGTTGGCATCAAATCTCAACCACAACGGATGAAAACCGCAGCTTGAAGTAATTTCACTAATTGTCTCTAAAAAAAGTAAAATCCTCACTGCGAGGGTTTTACTTTTTTTTACAATCCTAAGCAGACCAACAGCAATTGATATTACTTTCTAATTTCTTCCCAATATTTAGTAAATCTTTTTGGCTCTATCGCCTAAACTATGCTGTCTAGACCAAGTTTACGAGGAGAATCTTGCCAAACAAGGGTTTGCGGTAGTTTCTAGCTAACAAGAGCACACTTTTGGCTGAAATCTTTACTCGGTAAAGGCTTCAGGGTAAGTAAGAGCCAAATTAGCATGGTTTGAACGATAGACCCATCTTTTTTTGTCTACCAAAGTTACTGGCAAAGGATTATAGTAAAATATGTAAAAAATCTAAAAATTGATTATAAAAGTTTTTTAGGAAAAACGTAGATGATGAACATTGCTATAATTGAGCAATTACAATCATAAATATACGAGCGATTTAAACTTTTAAAATACATCACAATTTGTAATTATTAAGTATGTCTGCAAGAGATCTATTCCATGAAGCCGTCAGGCAAGCACTTCAAAAAGAACAATGGGTGATCACAGACGATCCTCTAAAATTTAAGTTTGGAAATGTCAACTTTCAAGTTGATTTGGGAGCGGAGAAGATTGTAGCGGCAGAGAGAGCAGGAGAAAAAATTGCAGTTGAGATTAAAAGTTTTTTAAATCCCTCAGCGATTACCGATTTTTATTCGGCATTGGGACAGTTCTTGAGCTATCGCCTAGCCATAGAAGCAAATGAACCAAGTCGAACTCTGTATTTAGCCGTACCATTAGATGTATACCAAACATTTTTTCAGCTTGAATTTACACAAACTGCTGTACAACGGTATCAGATCTTGCTAGTTGTATATAATCCAGTAAATGAGGTAATTGTGAAATGGATAAAATAAGCAAATATCGAGAATATATTCAAAACTTGATGACTCGATATGCCAGTGGTGATGTGTCAGATGAAGAAGTTGAGGTACAACTTCTTTTTGATATAGAAAGAGATCATTATCAGTGGATAAATATTGGCTGGCAAGAGTTAAATCGGGTCTATCGGTGTGTGATGCATTTTGACATTAAGGACGGTAAGATCTGGCTCCAACAAAATTTAACAGACCAGAACCCTGCGGAAGAATTAGTTGAAATGGGAGTATCTAGGCAAGATATAGTACTGGGATTGCAACCGCCTTACAAGCGACCATATACAGCATATGGAGTTGCCTAAAATCATTATCCACAGCAAGCAAATATCATTGCATTGCCAAGACGGATAAAAACCGCAGCTTGAGATAATTTCACTAATTGTATCTAAAAAAAGTAAAGTCCTCACTGCAAGGGTTTTACTTTTTTTACAATCCTATGTAACTCTATTCCCACCAAAATCACAGGGTATTTACTTTATTAAATCTATCGCTGACGCAAAAACTTTTTCAGCAATATCGATTGAGATGCGGCACAATTCATCATCTGGATCGATCTCATCTGTGGTGTCGCCCATAGGATATTGGAGTTTGGAAAAAATTGAAGCAAAAAATGGATGAACGGCACATTAAGAGATGCCCAAATATTGGGCATGAGAAATCGAAGCACTAATGATTTAGGAGTACTAAGATAGTAGTATTTGCCA
>JBIKYZ010000290.1:0-6035 GCA_044354985.1 Pseudanabaena sp.
GGCAAATACTACTATCTTAGTACTCCTAAATCATTAGTGCTTCGATTTCTCATGCCCAATATTTGGGCATCTCTTAATGTGCCGTTCATCCATTTTTTGCTTCAATTTTTTCCAAACTCCAATACTTCCAATCAAGGCATTATGTGCGTCATGTTATGTCAATCATTGACAAGTACTTTTACTCCCATTTTTTTAGTCCGACTAGATGAGCGAACAGGCAACGTATTTATACTTGCTGGAGATAATATAGAAATAGAGATTTATCGTAATGGGCTTTGGAGGTTTTTGTGATCAAGCTTGATTTCAACACAATGACTAAGAAAGAGTTACGCGCTTATGTTATTGGTCATCCTACTGATAAAGATGCGTTCAGTATATTTGTCGATCGCTTCACGCCAAAAGCTTCCTCAGAGACATTTGCCATGCCGCAGTCGGCAACTGAGTTTCAAGAGATTGATCGTTTAATTAAGCAAAAACTAGAGAATTCTCTCTAAAGGATGTGCGGCTCTTCGCGCCGCCCATCCTTATACTACGTACAAATGACAGAAACAGTTAGAAATGTTGGTGAGCAAGGGTTGCTGAAGATATTTCGGCAATATTGCAGCGAGGTAGTTGGGGATGACGCAGCGCCCATGGGAGCAACTTTGCCAGATCGCCAAATGGTGGTGACGACAGATATGTTGATCGATGGCGTGCATTTTAGCGATCGCACCACTAGTCCTGAAGATGTTGGTTGGCGTGCTGCCGCTGTGAACTTATCTGATCTTGCCGCGATGGGTGCTAAGCCTTGGGGTTTGGTCATGTCTGTGGGATTGCCACCTGATACTGAGATTGCTTGGATTGAAGGCGTATATCGTGGCTTTAGTGAATGTTTACAAACCTATGGCACAGAATTGGTTGGGGGTGATACGGTGCGATCGCCTGTGCGGACTTTATCGGTAACTGCCTTTGGGCAAGTCCCGAAAACTCAAGTCATTCAGAGACATACGGCGCGAGTTGGTGATGTGATTGTCATGACTGGGCTGCATGGACTTTCAAAGGCTGGGTTGGAGCTTCTATTTAACAATGAATTAAAAGAGAAGTTATTAGCTCCAATGAAAATTGGGAATCTGATTCTGTCGGGAGAAGATTTATTTCGAGCAATCTGTCATTACCATCAGCGACCAATTCCGCGTTTTGATGCGATCGCAGTTTTACATAAGATTCTCAATCAACAAAATCACCCAACTGATTTTCCTGTTTCAGGAATGGATAGTAGTGATGGATTAGCCGATGCGATCGCCCAAATATGTCGTGCTAGTAAAGTTGGCGCAAAGATCCATTGGCGATCGCTACCAATTCACCGAGCTGTAAGGACTTTGGCAGGTGATCACGCCTTAGATTGGGTATTGTATGGTGGCGAAGATTTTGAACTTGTTTTATGTATGCCTTTGTCTTTAGCCGAAAAGTTTGTAAATCAACTATCTGGCGCAGTGATTATCGGTGAGATTATCGATGGCGATCGAATTGACGGGCTAGAAATGAGATCGGCTTTTCAACATTTCGCACCCTAAGATTGTTTTGAGAATGTTGCGAAGCAACATTCTCAAAACAATCTTATTTGGCTAACGCCTTTTCATGTTGTCCTCTTAACTGACCACAAGCAGCATCTGCTTCAAGTCCTCTTGTACGTCGAACACTCACCGCAACTTTATAATGTTCCAGAACCTGCACAAAAGCTTGAATCGCTCTTTCGGTTGGGCGTTTGTAATCAGCATCACTGACAGTATTGTAGGGAATCAAATTAACGTGACTTTGGAAGCCGCGAATTAGATATGCGAGTTCCTCGGCTTGTTCAGGTGCGTCATTAACACCAGCAAGCAATGTATATTCAAAACTAATTCTTCTACCCGTGATTTCTACATATTCACGACAGTCATCCATCAAGGCAATTAATGGATAGCGATCGGCGGAAGGAATTACTTGGGCGCGAACTTCTTGAGTTGGAGCATGGAGACTGACCGCGAGAGTAACTTGTAGATGCTCTTCCGCAAAGCGGGGGATTTGATTGGGAATGCCGACGGTGGAGACGGTGATATTGCGCTGACCGATGCCGATGTCTTTATTAATGACCGCGATCGCACCAACTAGGTTTTCATAATTGAGCAGCGGCTCACCCATGCCCATAAATACGATATGGCTGACGCGCTGCTGCATTACTTCCTGGACAGTCAGCACTTGATCGATAATTTCATGCTTTGCCAAGTTGCGCCGAAAGCCGCCTTTACCTGTGGCACAAAAATCGCATGCCATAGGACAGCCCACTTGGGTGGAAACACAGACGGTCAAGCGCTTACTGGTAGGGATGCCAACGGTTTCGACAATTTCTCCATCGGCTAACTTGAGAAGAAATTTCTCAGTACCATCGCGAGTTGTTTTGTGGAGATGAATCTGCGATCGCCCCATTTCCGCAGTCGGATTCTGCACAAATTCTTCGCGCCACGCCTTCGGAAATACCGTAATATCTTCTAAACTTCGCGCTCCCTTGTTATATAGCCAGTCATGGAGCTGTTTACCTCGATAGCTTGGTTGCCCTTGCGCTACCACCCATTCGGTCAGTTCAGATAGCGATCGCCCTAGTAGCGGTAGGATTTTAGTAGAAGCTTGGGTTAACGTGTTGGCAGTCATGAGAAAGTGGCAAATTGGACTAATATATTAATTTTATCAAAAAGTTAGAATCGTTGCAGCACATTAGGACGTAAGGGCAATTCATGAATTGCCCTTACGTCCTAATGTGCTGAGGAATTAGAATCGGGTGCGTCTTACTCCATCTACTTTCTAGGTTTATTGATATAGTAAATTCGCATGATATTCGCTGGTAATTTATGAAGCGCCGTCAACTTTTACTGACATTATTTGGTGTGCCTATAGTTGGCTCATTGATCTATGAGGCGATCGCCAAATCGAAAAACCAATATGAGCCAGTTTTAGCCAATTCGCCTACTAGTAATCCGATCGCAAGCCCTGAAAGTCAGCCTACTTTTACTGAACCCAGCGAAGAACCATTAGTACGATTCGCCGCGATCGCAGATACGGGTGTTGGTAGCAAAGATCAATATGCCGTAGCAAATGCCATGCTGAAAACCTATCAACAAGAGCCTTTTCCCTTTGTGTTGATGGCAGGCGACAACATTTATCCTTATGGTGAAATTAGTCTTGCTAAGCCATTATTTGAAGAGCCATATGCGCCATTGCTCAGCCGAGATATAAAGTTTTATGCTGCACTGGGTAATCATGACATTATCAAAACCAATAACGGGCTGGATCAGATTAATTACCCGCTTTTTAATATGAGCGATCGCTATTATTCGTTTACAAAAGGTAATAAAGCTGAAGCAACTGTTGAATTTTTTGCTATTGATACTAATGAAAATGCTCCTTGGCTAGACCAGCTTACGTGGCTCGATCGCCAGTTAGCCAATAGTAAAGCTCCTTGGAAAATTGTATTTGGGCATCATCCTTTATATTCATCGGGCAGACATGGCAGTAATCCTAGATTAGCTGCCAAACTTGCACCGATATTTACGAAGCATAAAGTTTCACTTTATCTTTGTGGACATGATCATGGCTATGAAAGATTTGTCCCGATTAATGGCACAACCTATATTGTCAATGGCGGCGGCGGTGCACCATTGTATAGCTTTGGCAAATCACCTCAAACTGCTTTTGTAAGTTCGCAGTTTAGCTTTATGACTTTTGATGTCTATCAAGATAAAATCATCACCAAAGCGATCGCAACCGATGGCAAAGTTTTTGATCGCGCCATAATCACTAAAACCATTTAATGTAAGGTGACTCTTCACGTCACTTCACATTAAATTAGCTAAACCATTAATTACTATGAGCTTATACCTGTACGCAATTTTGCAAGCTGAACATATTGAGCTAGTTAAAGATCTCGATCTTAAAGGCATGAATGCTCAACCCGTGCAGTTTTATCCGCTCCCTCCTTTTGCGATCGTCTATAGTGAATCTCAGCAGGAAAGATATCTTGCCAGCCGCGCCAACCTGATTACCCACGAAACAGTCTTAGAATCGCTGATGAAGGCGATCGATCCGCATCAAGCTGTGCCTTTGCCTTTGCAGTTCGGACTGGTAGTTGAAGAATGGGAAGAAGTGGAAAAAGATTTGCTAATTCCTTACGAAGTGAAACTGACAGAACTGATCGATAACTTAATCGGCAAACGAGAAGTTAGTGTCAAACTTTTTTGGAATCAAACGGAAGAGCTAAATCTAGCTGTAGCTGAAAATCAAGACTTGCAGCAAAGACGCGAAGCTTTAATTGGGAAAGTGCTAAGTATGGATGAGGCGATCGCGATCGGTCAGGAACTAGAATCTGCGATCGAGGAACGTCAACAAATCATCATTGATGCTTTTGTGGATACACTCAAGCCGCTATCACATGACTATGCTGAGGGAGAATTACTAACGGAAAGTATGATTTATAATGGTTCTTTCCTAATCGATTGGGATAAAGAACCTGAATTTGCCGCCGCCGTTGAAGCTCTAGATCTCCAATTTGAGAATCGCCTCAGAATCCGCTACAACGATTTCACTGCTCCTTATAACTTTGTCAATGTAGATCGAGAATAGAAAATTGATTTATAACTCCTTTGATATGGGACGCACAAGGTGTAGTAAAAAGTTGTTCAATTCTATTGAAGTCGGTTATAGACTTTTTTAAGCATCCAATCTTTTACTGCATCACCAAACTCTGGATCGTCAATGATTTTTGTAAAGATGTCTTGATTGTTATCCATCCGCTCAATCAATGTAGCTAGAAAGACATCATCAAAGCCATACTTAAAATTTTGGATGGAGTTGCTTTTTGCTTGTTGAGATAGTGATACATTCTGAATTAGTTCTTCTTCAATCTGGCTAAAGAAAAATTTATCAGCTTCAGTAAAGTCCGTATTAAAACGTTTGTTGAGAATATCGATAATTTCTGAAAGTTTTGCTTGAGTTTCCTTGTCTATAGGTATCCCTGCGTCGGTAATCGGTTGTAAGGCTGATTCTGTATCTTGTTGCAAGACAATTTGACCTTCGCGAATCTTCTGCAAGCGGTAATATTCTAAGCCAACTTCATCGTTTAATTTGAAGACTTCGCTTTGGAGTCGTTTGGGTAATTTTGTTTGGAGTAAACGGGCAAAGGCATAGAACTTCTCTAGCTCAGCATCAGCAAAGGGCATGATTTGTGCCAGAAACGCATAGAGACGAATGAACGCAGCAAGGGTATTTTTGAAGTCATCCTGTTGTTCTTCGTTGAGTCCTTTGAAGCGATCGCAGGCGGGATCGATCAGCGCATTTAATCGGCTATGGTCTTGTTTAATAGTTTTTTGAGTAGGCTTAAAAAACACTTTGGCAAAAGCTTCGATTTCACTAGCCAAAATAATTTGGAGGCTGTCAATGCGATTTTTGAGATCGTAGAGACGGTTGGGATCGGTAGTGGCGGCGAGGGTAGTTTGCTCATAATAGGGTTGAAATGCCTCAAGGATATCTTGTTCTTCGTTGGCAAAATCTAAGATAAAGGTATCTTCTTTCCCTGTACAGGTGCGATTGAGTCGAGAGAGGGTTTGGACTGCCTTGACTCCAGATAGTTTTTTGTCTACATACATTGTGTGCAGAAGTGGTTGATCAAATCCTGTTTGGTATTTATCAGCAACAATCAGTAATTGATATTCGTTGGTTTCAAATTTTTCAGGTAGTTCCCGTTCACCAAAGCCGTTAATGTCGGACTCGGTGTAGGAAACACCAGTTTCTCGATCTGTAAATGCGGTAAAGGCAACCAGAGCTTTGATGTCAGTGTAGTTTTGGTCTTGTAAATAACGATCGCATTCTTCTTTATAACGAATTACATGGGGACGTGAGGCAGTTAGGAATGAGAATTAAATAACTTGTGCAAATGAGGATAGAATAAATAAGAAAAGAAGGCTTAATTATGTACTATTGCGAAGAGATTGAATCAGAGATGGTGAAGTTTTATATTTCGCTAAGCG
>JBIKYZ010000075.1:0-19657 GCA_044354985.1 Pseudanabaena sp.
AAGCACGGTCGCTTACCTAAAAGTATTTTTCGTCTTGGGTTTGATTTCCTGCGTCACTTCATCTTTGACCTTCATCTCAATTCTCAAGCCTTTTTTAACTCCATTAAATTTTTGTCCTGTACTTAGGTGATCGTTACAAAAAATGCAACAGACGATATTTCTAAAATCTATGAGCTTATACTGATGCAAACTTTATTGTTGGTCAGAAAGCTATGCAGTCATTGAAGTTTCCTTTGGCGATGCCGCGATCGCTTTCCAGATTTTTCGCTTTTAGCACCTCACTCTTCAAAGATGCTCGCGATTATCAGATTATATTTTTATCGGTCTTTTTCCTACTCGGAGTATGTACCCGCGATTGGTCACTGAAACCGATCGTGATCGCAATTACCTTTGTGACTTGTTGGCTAACGCAAATATGTATGGTCAGTATATTTCCACCAGCAACACCACAAAAGCATGAGCGTTGGCTCTCACTCAAAAGCGCTACGATTACCGCCTTGGGCTTAAGTTTGCTATTGCGCTCCGACAGCTATGGCACGATCGCCTGTGCATCATTTTTGGCGATCGCTAGCAAATTTATCTTCCGCACCAATAGCAAACATTGGTTCAATCCCGCCAACTTTGGAATTGTCGTTGTTTTGTTGCTAGATAGTTTTGTTGGGAACAGCCATGCATGGGTTTCTAACGGACAATGGGGCGAAGATAGCTTATATGCTCTTGTCTTTTTGGGCTTAGGCGGCATTGTCCTCAAGAAAGTGGGACGTTGGGATACGAGCTTTATGTTTTTAGCTTCCTATGCGATTTTAGAAGGATTGCGAAACTTATGGTTGGGTTGGACTTGGGATGTCCTCGCCCATCGCTTAACTAGTGGCTCTCTGTTGCTATTTGCTTTATTTATGATCACCGATCCGCGTTCCATTCCTAATGCTAAAGTGGCGCGGTTAATTTGGGCATTTGCGATCGCGGTTTTAGCATTCATTTTCCGTAATCTGTTTTTCAATGCTGATGCGATGTTTTATGCATTATTTCTCATCTCACCGCTCACAGTTTTATGCGATCGCATCTGGAATGCGCCACGATTCCAATGGTTGCCCAAACGCTATAGCGCTTTACTTTCTAACTAAAACCAATATGAGTGAGATCGATCTCACTCATATCACTGATTTTCAAGGATAGATATATGAAAAAATTTCTGATTTGGATGCGCGTACTTTTAAGTACCGCCCTTGCTTGTTTAGTTGTCTTTGCTTATTCCCCCGCCGTTTTTGCCTTTTGCGGCTTTTATGTATCACAAGCTGATGCTAGTCTGTTTAACAGGGCTTCACAAGTTGTGATAGCCCGTGACGGCAAGCGCACAGTTTTAACGATGGCAAATGACTATCAAGGAGATGTCAAAGACTTCGCTCTGGTTGTGCCAGTGCCAGTATTACTGAAAGAAAAGCAAGTTCGCATCGGCGAACAGAAAATCATCGATCGCCTTGATTCCTTTAGCGCCCCTCGCTTAGTCGAATACTTTGACTCCGATCCCTGTGCACGTTATGAAGCCTATGATAGAGTGAGTCTAGGAGCCACCCGAAGTAGTGCTGCGCCTGTTTCGGAAGCAAAAACTCGTGGTGGTAATTATCAAGTCACCATCGAGGCTAAGTTTGCTGTAGGAGAATACGACATTCTGATTCTTAGTGCCAAGGATTCTGATGGTTTAGAATCTTGGCTCATAGATAATGATTATAAAATTCCCCAAGGAGCAAAAGAACTACTTCAACCCTATATTCGCCAAAACATGAAATTCTTTGTGGCAAAGGTGAATATTGCGGAACTAAATAAAACAGGATCGCAATCACTAAGACCACTAATGATGGCATATGAATCACCAAAATTTATGCTGCCTATTCGTTTAGGAATGCTAAATGCTAACGGCGATCAAGACTTGCTAGTCTATATTCTCTCGCCTAAGGGACAAGCAGAAGTAGCCAACTATCGCACAATCAAGGTGCCATCGGGCGATGATATTCCTGTTTATGTGAAGAATGAATTTGGCGACTTCTATAAGTCCATGTTCAAGACTTCCTATGAAAAAGAAGGTCACAAAGTTGCCTTCTTAGAATATGCATGGGACATGTCAAGCTGCGATCCTTGCTCTGCCGAACCACTCTCGCAAGAGGAACTTCGTAAGGCAGGTGTATTTTGGATTGGGGCTCCAGATATAAATACTTCTTCTGGTGGACGGATTCGCCGTCCTATTCCTTTCTCAAGTAATGATGGACGAGTCTTTGTTACGCGCTTGCATATCCGTTATAACCGCGATAAATTCCCCGAAGACTTAACATTTAAGGAAACCTCAAATCAAGAATCTTTCCAAGGGCGCTATGTTCTAAGACATGCGTTTAAAGGAGAGACCAGCTGTGATGCAGGTAAAGAATATCAGCGATCGCTACGTCCGCGCTTCGAGAAAGAAGCCCAAACTCTAGCCAGATTAACAGGATGGAATATCGCAGATATTCGTCGCAAGATGAATATTGCTAGTCTTCCTACTCCAGTGGAAAAACCTTTCTGGGAAAACATCTGGAAATAAATATCGACCATAGTTTTTTGCTATAGCAAACTCAGTAAGGGTTTTACAGCGCTTTGCGCTCAAATCTAAACCAAGATAAATTTTGCAAGCGTTGCTTTGCAACGCTTGCAAAATTTATCTTGTAGCTCGTTTCTGTAAAAGCACAAAGTGGCTACGCCACTTTGTGCTTTGTTTTTAAAACCCTTACGGGGTTTGTTTTTTAATTCACAGAAGTGTTGCCACACTTTTGTGAATTGGTAAAAGCAGGGTAAAAGCAGAAATTTATGCTGGCTTGTAGACCTCTTAAACATGCTCTAAATAGCACAGCCATACTGAATGAAGACTTTGGTCTTTGGATCTGATAGATTTTTCTGAGCGCCAGTTTAAAATTGTCCTAAACTCGCGTTACTTATGCTAAACAAAGATCTATGAAAGCACCAGAATACCCAAAAAATGAAGACATTCGCGTGGCGGCCTTGCTATCGCTAGATATTCTTGATACTGAGCCAGAAGAACGCTTTGATCGGCTAACTAGAATAGCAAAGCGACTATTTAAAGTGCCGATCGCATTAGTTAGCTTCGTTGATATTAATCGCCAATGGTTTAAATCTTGTCAAGGCTTAGAAGTAAAGGAGATGCCACGCGATATCTCCTTTTGTGGTCATGCCATCTTAGGAGATGACATTTTTATAATTTCAGATACTTTATTAGATGATCGTTTTTATGATAATCCTCTAGTTATTAATGAGCCAAGGATCCGTTTTTATGCTGGAATTCCTCTAGTTATCTCTAATGAAATTCGGGTTGGTACGCTCTGTTTAATTGATAGAGAACCTCGCATACTTAGCGAAGAAGACAAAGAACTACTTCGTGATCTTGGGCAGATGGCAGTACAAGACCTAACATTAGTACAATTAGCAACGATCGATGAGTTGACCCAAATATCTAATCGGCGGGGATTTAGTGCTTTAGCGCTTCATGCACTAAGTCTCTGTAAGCGCATGAATAAGCCAGCTTCTCTATTCTTTTTTGATCTCGACTTCTTTAAGGAAATCAATGATCGCTTTGGACATGCGGAAGGAGATATTGCCTTAATTAATTTCAGTAAAATATTGAAAGATGTTTTCCGTGAGTCAGATGTAGTGGGCAGGTTAGGAGGCGATGAGTTTGTGGCTTTATTGACAAATGCAAATCAGGCTGAAACGAGTCTAATTTTACATCGGTTAAAAAAAGTACTAGAAGACTTTAATACCCAAAACAAATCGCGTGGTTACGAGATTACTTATAGCGTTGGTGTGGTTGCGTTCGATTCCAACCGACATCAATCAATTAATGATTTGTTAGCAGAAGGAGATCGCTTAATGTATGAGCATAAGCGTAATAAACGGACAAAATAATATTTTCTTGATTGCAAAGAACTAAAAGTATAAGGCGGCGCGAAGCGCCGCCTTATACTTTTAGTTCTTTTTTCGACCTTCTTGATCGTAATAATCAGGTTTAACAATCTGCTTAGATCTAGCGATCGCTAAAGCATTATCTTCAATATTTTCGACAATTGTTGAGCCAGCCGCAATATTGACGTTTGCGCCAATTTGAATTGGTGCAACTAGAACTGAATTAGAACCAGTTTTGCTGCGATCGCCGATGACAGTTTGGTGCTTTTTGAAGCCATCATAATTAGCTGTAATCGTTCCTGCGCCAATATTTACTTGCTTGCCGAGTGTGACATCACCCAAATAGCTGAGATGGGCGGCATTTGTGCGATCGCCAACTTTGGCATTCTTCAGTTCCACAAAATTACCGATCCGACACTTTTCACCCACATTGGACTCACCTCGAATCCTCGCAAATGGTCCAATTCGACAGTTATCCGCAATTTGACTATCTTCGATTACCGAAAATTGGATGGAGCAGTTCTCCCCAATAATGCTATTTTCCAATAAACTTGAAGGCCCAATCGTAGTTCCTTCACCAACCTTAGTATTACCGCGCAAATGGGAATGCGGCTCGATAATCACATTCGGCGCAAGTTCCACTCCATCATCAATGGTAATTGTTTCTGGAAGTAGCATGGTGACACCAGCCTTCATCCATTTTTCTCGCGCTCTTTTTTGTAGGATTTCATAGGCATGGGCTAACTGGATGCGATCGTTAATGCCAAGACTCTCATCGGGATCTTCTAAATCACTGGCATAAACTGAAGTGAGATAATCAAATACTTCGGTCAGATAATATTCCTTTTGAGCATTATTAGTAGTGAGCTTCGGTAGCGCCTGAGCCAATTCTTGCCAATCAAAACAATAGACACCCGTACTAACACGCTGATTGAGAATCTGCTCAGGATTACAGTCGCGATGTTCGATGATTTTTTCGATGCGCATGTCGCGATCGCAAAAAACACGTCCATAACCTGTTGGGTTGGAAAGAATCCCTGTAAGCACTGTTGCGGAAGCCTTATGTTGGCGGTGGCTATCGATTAGGGCTTGAATAGTTTCAGTACGCATTAATGGCGAGTCACCCGTAAGTACTACAAGTTCACCTTCAAATCCAGCTAGTGGTTCTAATAATTGCTGAATTGCATGACCTGTACCTAATTGCTCTCTTTGTTCGGCAAATTCCAAATGTGGATAATTGGTAAGAGCCGCCCGAACTTGATCGCTGCAATAGCCAATGATTGCGATACGGCGATCGGCTTTTAGTGCATCTGTAGCATTGAGAACTCGCTCAACTAATGATTTGCCGCCAAGAGGTTGTAATACTTTGGGTAACGCTGACTTCATGCGCGTTCCTTTACCCGCCGCTAATACTGCTACTGCTAACATGATTTTCTATTTCTCCATTGATAATAATTTGTGAATTGATAACCCTCACCCCAACCCTCTCTCGCAGGAGCTAAGGTGTACAAGTCAATTTGTCTTCGTTTCGATTTATCTAAGCCCCCCAAATCCCCCAATTCTGGGGGACTTTGAAAGATTGTTATTTTCTTGTTCCCCCAAAATTGGGGGCTAGGGGGCGATTAATTGTTGACTTAGCTAGATTTTATGACTTGTGTGTATACCGTAAATCTTACTCCCCTTCTCCTGCGGGAGAAGGGGCTGGGGGATGAGGGCTATCCATTGGGGCGGCTCATTTTCTCAAGATCGAGAACTTCGGCTAGCTTCTCCTCTGTCATCAATCCCTTATCTAAAACCACTTGACGTAAAGATTTACCTGTTGCTAGGGATTCCTTCGCGACATCAGCAGCATTGAGATAACCGATGTGAGTATTTAATGCTGTCACTAGTGAAAGGCTACCTTCGGCATATGCTAAACAGCGATCCTCAACAGCAACTATTCCTCTAATACATTTTGTCGCGAGAGTATCGATCGCCTTACCTAAAATCTCAATGCTTTGAATCAAATCATAGGCAATCAGAGGCATCATCACATTTAACTCCAATTGACCAGCTTGAGCGGCAAAGGCGATCGCTGTGTCATAACCAATCACCTGATAACAAACCATATTTGTCATCTCGGCAATCACAGGGTTATATTTGCCTGGCATGATTGAGGAGCCTGGTTGGACTGGTGGCAACTGGATTTCTCGCAAGCCTGTTTTGGGCCCTGAATCCATCAAACGCAAGTCGTTAGCAATCTTGCAGGTATCTTGGGCAAGGTTACGGATTGAGCCTGATACATTGACAAAGGGAGCCATGCTTTGCATTGTAGCCATGAGGTTACTAGCTGGTGTTAGCTCAAATCCTGTGATTTCGCTGAGCTTTTCGGCAACGCGATCGCAATACTTAGGATGCGTATTTAGCCCTGTACCAGATGCACTACCACCTAAACCTAAGCTTTTGAGATCATTCGCCGCTAGGTGAATGCGTTTGACATGATCGCTGATAATCTGTGCATAGGCTTGAAACTCATCGCCGAGCCTCACGGGGACAGCATCTTGTAAATGGGTTCGTCCAGATTTAACGATTCCAGCAAAGGCGATCGCCTTAATCCGTAGTTGTTCATTGAGATTTGCTAAAGCAGGAAAAAGCACTTGATCGAGTGCTAATAATGCCCCAATCCTGATCGCTGTAGGGATTACATCATTAGTAGACTGTCCATAATTCACATGATCATTAGGGTTCACATTGTTGTAATTACCTTTGATATCACCCAAAATTTCAAGGGCGCGATTTGCTAACACCTCATTAATATTCATATGATGCGATGTGCCTGCCCCCGCTTGATAAACATCGACAACAAACTGATCGCGTAATTGACCGTCTAATATTTCATCTGCGGCTGCTGCGATCGCCATGCCCATACCGACAGGGATACAACCAAGTTCGGCGTTAACTAATGCTGTTGCTTTTTTGATTAGTAAACAAGCATCTACAAAGGTAGGGAGTGGCTTAAGTCCACTAATTTTAAAGTTATCGATCGCCCTTACAGTTTGAATACCGTAGTAAACGTCATCGGGTAGGGACATTTCCCCCATTGAGTCGCGTTCGGTTCTAGTCATAGGATGTTTATCAGCAGAGTTGGCTATTTGCTTAATGGTAACTTGGCAAGTCTAGATTAACTTTATTTAGCCTTAGAATGAGCCTTACTTTTTACGGGATCTTTGAAAGATATAACAGAAGGGCTTTAGCCAAGCCACTGCAAGATGACACTCCAGAAGCAAAAAAACAGCGACTTGCCATAGCAAGAAAAGCAGCGCGACAAAAGTCATTCAACGATAATGGGTAGAATCAATGAGCGAAGTCGAGCATAAGGTAAATATGCTAAAAAAATAAGCTTGATGTATCCAACAACTATAAGCCGCAATAGCAAGAGATCTAGAATATATCCGTCTCCCGTATAATTCAAATAAATCGCCAGCCATTAACTCAGGGACATCACAAGATTCATGGACGTAAAAGCCGCAGTTGCCTTCGCCGCAGGACAACCCCTCAAAATCGAGACAGTCCAACTAGATCACCCCAGAGCAGGAGAAGTCCTCGTTGAGATCAAAGCCACAGGAGTCTGTCACACCGACGCATTCACCCTCTCAGGCGATGACCCCGAAGGACTATTTCCCGCCATCCTTGGACATGAAGGCGCAGGTGCCGTCGTCGAAGTCGGCGCAGGCGTAACATCTCTCAAAACAGGCGATCGCGTCATTCCTCTCTACACCCCCGAATGTCGCAACTGCTCCTACTGCCTCAGTGGTAAAACCAACCTCTGTCAAGCAATTCGCGTCACCCAAGGTCAAGGCTTAATGCCCGATGGAACCAGCCGCTTCTCCATTAATGGCGAAAAAATCCACCATTACATGGGAACCTCCACCTTCGCGAACTATACTGTTCTTCCTGAAATTGCCCTAGCCAAAATCCGCGATGATGCTCCCTTCGAGAAGGTCTGCTACATCGGCTGTGGCGTGACTACAGGCATCGGTGCAGTGATTAATACCGCCAAAGTTGAATATGGCTCTAACGTCGTTGTCTTTGGCTTAGGTGGCATTGGTCTAAATGTGATCCAAGCATGTCGGATGGTCGGCGCAAACATGATCGTCGGCGTAGACATTAATCCCAAAAAACGCGCCCTCGCTGAAAAAATGGGCATGACCCATTTTGTAAATCCTTTAGAAGTAGAAGGAGATCTCGTTCCCTATCTAGTTGACCTGACTAAAGGTGGCGCAGACTATACTTTTGAATGCATTGGCAGAACCCAAACCATGCGCCAAGCCCTCGAATGTTGTCACAAAGGTTGGGGCGTGAGTGTAATCGTCGGTGTCGCAGGAGCAGGACAAGAAATCAGCACCCGTCCATTCCAATTAGTCACGGGTCGAGTCTGGAAAGGCACAGCCTTTGGTGGTGCAAAGGGACGTACTGATGTTCCTAAGATTGTCGATTGGTATATGGAAGGCAAAATCGATATCGATAGTTTGATTACAAATGTAATGCCGATTGAGGAAATCAACGAAGCATTTGCGATGATGCACAGAGGCGACGCAATTCGGACAGTGTTGACTTTCTAATCAAAAGAAGTTTTAAAAAATGCCGCGAAGCGGCATTTTTTAAAACTTCTTTTGATTAGTCGCAAGCTGAGGATTATAAGTGCCAGCAATAACCGCTAAGCCTTTGTACAGATACACACAAAGGATCATCGGGAAATACCACCAATATTTTAGAGACTGTCTTAACCAAGGCAAGATCGTAATTATGCTTGCCGCGATCGCAAAAACTGGTAGGAGCAAGACGAATAGAATAATTAACAGAAATCGAGCCAACTTATGATGCTGAAACTGGGGGAATCTTAGAATAAATGTATGCAGTCCCCAACGATATTGATGTTCTAGAAAATCGGCAAAACTTTGGCGATCGTAATGACTGATTTCTGGTTGAGGCGAGAACTTTAGCTTATATCCATTACGCCTGAGTCGTTGCACAAACTGGACATCTTCACCTGTTCTTAAATGAGCATCAAACAGCGGTATCTCTTGGCTTAATGCTTTCAGTTTTAAGCTCATGTTTGTAGTCGGGATATGATAAAGTCCGTCAACATCTCGCAAAGGTGCGTTAGGAATCGAAGTAAACCAAGACATCAAGTTATCTAAGTCTGCCCAAATTCCATCACCGACTCCACGAACTGCGCCTCCAAATACGGCAACTTCAGGATGTTGGGCATGAAGAGAACAATGAGTTTCCACAAAGCCAGCTGTCACCGAACAATCACTGTCAAGTAAGATGACAATCTCAACTCCCTGTTCGTCACACCATTGAATCGCTGTATTTCTTGCAGCACCAGCGCCTAAGTTCTCTGAATGTTGGAGCAAATGTAAACGGCGATCGCAAAGAAAGTCAGTAAGATTGCGATCATTTTTGCCTGAGACTTGAGAACCATCATCGACAACAACAATCAATGTCGTTGCAGGAACACTTGACAATACCGAAGTTAAACATCTAGCCAAAATAGGACTGTTGTCTTTGTAAGGAATGACAATACAACATTTGAGGTCAACCTGATTGGCAGCATTCATACAGTCGAGCCCACAGCTAAATGGGGGAAATTAGCAGGATTGAAAAAGATACTATCGAACATAGCGCAGTTATGGGTACAGTGACATTTTTTGGCTTTGATATCCTCTAGCTGCTGTTGCCATGCTGGGCTACTAGTAATCTCCTTCAGGGTCTGAGTCTGTAGACTCCCTACAGGATCTAGCATCTCGCAGGGGGATACTCTGCCATCTCCCCATACAACTTGATGCGCAAGCCCTGCCAAACATGGAATTACCTGTGTTTGCTGCTCAATTGTTTGTAATGAAGTCTTCCATAAATATCGATGATAGTTGCGAAGAATCCTTGCCGCGACTTTGTTTCTGCCATAGTTGTAGGTTTCCAAAATCTCAAAAATCGCTGGCGCTAGCCTGTGTAATTCTTCCATAGTTGGCAATCCTAGCGATGGATTCATGGGATCGCCACGCAATAGAATAATCGAATGGAAATCTGGCTCATATTTGCGCACCACTTTCATGAGATCAATGATTTCATGGGCGTTCTCTGCATTTAAAACAGAATTAATCTTGACTGAGATTCCTCCTAGTGCCTTGATCGCATCCAAGGTTTTCCATATCTGCTGCCAGCTTCCTTTCTGATGACGAATGTGATCGTGGGTTTCTTCTAGCCCATCGATGCTCAACGAAATCGTAATTTCGGCTTTGGTGAGTTGCTTTAGTTTTTGAAGCTGATCAACCATGCGATCGCATAGCGATCCATTAGACGGAATTTGCACAACCTTGAAGTCAAAAGCGGCAATTATTTCGGCAAGATCAAGTCTTAAGAAAGGCTCACCACCTGCAATATCTAACCAAAAAAGTTTGCCTACTTGCTTTGCTAAGTCTTGATATTGCGCCAGTGTCATATCTCGTTTGGGAGAGAAATCTATAAAGCAATGATCGCAACGAAAATTACAATTGTTGGTGACATGCAAAATCAAGTGCTGTAACTTTTGCTTTGTCAAATACTCCGCCAAACTAGAGGCAAAATCAATAATCATAGTTTTTCTGCTTTATTTATTACCCATGTTACATGGAACTCAGTTGAGAGATCTCGCTGTAAATATGGCGATATGCGATCGCTAATGATTGGAGAAACTTAGTTTACGGAAAATAACGATAAACTTCCTTACGGTGCAAAACTCGGACAAAAGCTACAACTTCCCCTTCTATAATTCAAATATTTCATCTCTTCCCACATTCTCACTATCTTTCCCCTCGGCGATCGCCTTTGCCATCGCCACCTCTTCCATTGCTTCATAAAACAAATCCAGAAGCCAGCTACGTTCTTGTATTAATAGCTCGTGTAAGGCTTCCTTGAGCAAAGGTTTTAGCTCTTCTACCTGTAAATTCAACATAAGTATCTATGTATAAGTTGCAATCTATGTCTTAATCATAGACTAAATGACAGATTGATCGCTGTTTGGTGGATTTTTAGAAATGCGATCGCAGTTTTGTGTAGAGGACTTAGGCGATCGCTATATTCGGTAATCGCGAAAATGGGAATAGGCGATCGCATAAATTTAAATCAAATTAAATCAAAAATTTAAAATCTGACTTCTAGCGACCCCTGTAATGATATCCGCAATCAATTTTGATGCCCAAGATAAACGCGCTTAGCTTTGACACGAAATAATACTTTTTTGATAGATTATAGTTCATAATAGCGATCCTACTTTCAATTTCCATCAAATCGAATGTGCTTTTTCTCAAATAACTATTGATTAAAAGTGTTAAACTTCTCCTCAATGCAAAACTGTAATTTTACAAATTATGTCCGTTCCAACTTATCAAGACTTTCTTCTACCATTATTACAAATTGCTAGTAATGGACAACAACATTTACTGAATGAAACTATAGATTGTTTAGCCAAACAGTTCAATCTCAGCGAAGAAGACAAACAAGAACTTCTTCCAAGTGGCAGGCAAACTAAGTTCTCAAATAGAGTTGGTTGGGCAGTCACTTATTTAAAAAAGGCAAAACTATTAGAAAGTGGGAAAAGAGGAACTTTTTTTATATCAGAGAGAGGGCTGGATGTATTAAAAAATAAACCTAAGTCAATTGATCGTAAATTTTTGGAACAATTCTCAGAGTTTATTGAATTCCAAAATATCAAACAAGACAGTAATTTAGATGAAGTTTCACTGGTTACAGAGATTGATCAGACTCCTCAAGAGATATTTGATAATAGCTATCAAAAGTTGATAAAAGAAGTTAAAGAATCTCTTTTAGATCAAATCAAAAGTTGTTCACCAAGATTCTTTGAAAATCTTGTTGTTGATTTATTACTATCAATGGGATATGGAGGCTCAAGGAAAGATGCAGGGGAGGCAGTGGGAAAGAGTTCTGACGGTGGAATTGATGGAATTATTAAAGAGGACAAGCTAGGACTAGATTGCATATATATTCAAGCTAAAAGGTGGGAAGCTTCTGTAGGAAGACCAACGGTACAAGCTTTTGCTGGCAGCTTAGAAGGCATGAAAGCCAGAAAAGGAGTATTGATAACTACTTCGCAATTTACTAAGGAAGCAAAAGACTATGTGAAGATTATAGAAAAAAGGATTATCTTAATTGATGGAGAACAACTTTCAGAACTAATGATTGAACATGGTGTTGGCGTTACAGAAATTCAGACATATACTTTAAAAAAAGTAAACTCTGATTACTTTAATGAGGACATTGGATAAAACTCCAGTTCAGATTGTTTGATTCTTGGTATAAGCCTACTGGAGATTTTTGTCATATCATGTTCAGCCATAGAACCAATTAGGTCTAATTCTTCTATGGTGAGATACCGATAGCTTTGAGGTGGATGAAATCCAGCCCATTCTTGTTGTAATCGAGATAGTAAAATTGGTTGATTAAACTTTTGTACTTGATTTAAAAATATTCCATAACCTGTGGAGACTCCTTCAAAATACTCAAAAAACTCTGTCTTTTTTAAGCCTGATTTATCACGAACTAGAGTCCACAATGTTTTAGGGCTATTCCCTATAACTTGTTCAACTTCACAACTACCTAGCAATACTTTATCTGGGGAAGAGACATATATGAGTACAAAGTCTCCTTGATTTACCCTTGGACGAACCCTCCTAAGTTCAGTCGTTTTCTTCCCTTCAAAAATTAGGTTTGCATATTTAGGTTGAATTGATAAAAGTAAAACGTGACCATCACTTGTAGTTTTCATAGTTTTCACACTGATGTAGAACAGCCTATAGAATAAATTTGAAAGAACTTTTCACTTGAAATAAATCGTGGAGATTGAAATTGTGCTTTAGTTCCCAGAATTTCGTGAATCGTTCGTAAAGAGATAGGTGTTTCAAAAAGTTCAGTGTTACTAAATCTTACAGCCATAATTTTGTTGTTAGCTTTTTCACCAGATAACTTTTTGATGTCTGTCCATTTATAGATCCCTAATCTTTGAAATTTCAGATAAAGCTCTTCGGGATTTCCAATAATTACCTCGTCAAGTGTAGAACAAGCTCGAATAGAACTTGTTTGTGTATAGCCTCCATCTTTATCCTCAGAGATATACCATAGTATTCTTGCAGGAGATTTAAATTTATTTGATGGTAACTTCTTATTTCGATAGTAAACCGCTTCCCAATTAAGAGCAAGTTCAGAACGTTCAGCACCAAAAAAATTCTGCTTTGCTAACCCTTCATCAAATAAATCCTTCGCCCATGTAGGTTTAATTGGAATAATAAAATTTGGGATGTCATAGCCACATATTTTAGCAGGATATAAAAATTTTTCTAACTCGGAAATATATTCAATATCTGATGATTCCGCCGATCTAAGGTTATTAGCAATTAATCCACAGAATTTATTATATTCTTCTCCTAAGTTTGAACTTATACTTAAAAGTGCATCAGACAAATCAATGGTAGAACTTATAGTTTTTAGATTCACTTTGAGCCAGTTGTTTTGAGTACTGGAAAACCCTGCATCTTGAACTGCTCTTACTATAAATTCTTCCATTTGCATCTCAGATATTTTAGTAAAATATCTGCCCTTATTTGCTGACAAAATAATTGTGCGATAAATGATATGACGAGCTAAGGTTTCAGACAAGGATCTATATTTTACTCGAAGAAAAGGTATAGAAAGCTCATGATTTTTACTTCTATCATAAGCAAATAAAGCGATAGGAATATTGTCTTCCCAAACAGTAAAACATTCATGTATTTCCGTCTTAATCAGAATTTTCTTGAATTTATTCTCAAAACTATCTTCGTCATTAGCAAAGAAAGCTTCTTTCAATATTTTATGATCTTCCAAATTCACTTTTCTTTGGAAGAGTCTTGTACCAGCTAATTGGGCTGGTTGGTATTCAGAAGCAGTTCTAAGCTCACTTAACTTAACAATCAACTTATTTGGGCTAACTATAAATACACCATATTGCTCATTAATTTTCTTTGCAAATGCTAGTAAATCTACATTAGTTGTTACTAAAAAGCTGGATTGTTCAGAAGCAATAACTCTTGCTAATTGACGGATAGTTATGTCTGAGATATTCTGAGCATCATTATCTTTGAATAAAACAATAATTTCTTTTTGTATTGATTCCACAAGTTGAGAAGAGCAATTCAGCCTTAGAAAGCCATCTGCAAAAGCTCGGATCTTGTCTCTTATCTTTTTGTCTGGATGGCGACTGATTTCAGTATAAACTTCATCACTCACGCAAAGTTCTAATTCGCTTTGAACCCAATCTGCTAAAAGACAAGCAGATTCACTTTCTTCGAGAGATTGTGACGATGCAGAGTAGAGATCCAAAAAAATACAGGCATCGATTACTACATGTAGTTTTGTGGCTTGACTGTGATCAACTCTGATTGAGAATAGATCTTGATGTCCATGATTGTAAACCCATGTAGTTACCAGATAACCTTGCTTGCTTTTTCCTTGTTTCTCATGCATGGGAGTGAATCCAAATTTCTCCCACATAGAATCAATTCCATAATCCTGTCGGCATACAAGACGAATATCAAGAAAATCTCTAGTTATTTGCTTTAAATGTTCAACTAACAGTTTGGCTATCCCTCTACCTTGTGCTTCATTGGTTGTACATAAATGTTGTATCTTGATTATTTTTGACCGATTAGCATAGTAGATCAGATAGCCGAGAAAATTATCTTCTTCATTAAGTGCTATAAGTATTTGCTCTGATTTTGCGTAATCATCAAAAGCATCATTAGAAAAAAAACCAAGAGTTTTTGCATTTGCTCGCCATAATTTTTTGACTGCATCTAAATAAGGAGATTTACTGCCGATTTTCTCTATTCTTACTTCTGGGTTATCCATTTGTATTGTTTCAGTATAAAAACTTGAGTCACTCTTTGTTTTATCGGTTATATATCATTTGAGATTCGTTTGATACAATTGTTAAGTTAATTCTATTAATTGTACACTTATCAAAGCATGATATCAATGAGCTTATCCCCAAATATCCTTTCTCCATTTTCCTTGCAAATCCTGACATTGGTCTTTGACTTTTATTTCAACCTGCGAAACTAAGACATAATCATACAAACTACCAATAATCTAATAATTCAACAATTTTTCGCGGTACTCCCTACGTTCTGTTATTGAGTGAATGGAATAGACGATCGCTGATTAAATCCTAGGAAAACATAACGCTGATTGCTTTTAATTCTGCGTCATAATTCTGATCGCCTTAACAAAAAATATAAGTAAAGTTGATTTATATAGATATATCAGAGCTAAGTAGATATCAGAAATGAATACAAAACTAGTTGAATCAATCACCCAAGTTATTTTCTCTCTTTCAAAAGATGAACAAGCACTTTTGAGAGAAAAATTACTTCTAGAGCTATCTGAACCATCAACCGAGGAACTTATAAAACTAGCTCAAACGGGAGAATCATTGAATTTCTTACATAGTGAGCTTGATTTATATACACTTGAAGATGGAGAAGCAATTACAACGGTTGAATGCAAATATGGTTCAGGCTTTTAAGTTGCAAACTAGTTTGTAGTATTATGAAGTCTAAACCTTTGCAAAATCTGACATAGTCTAGAACGATGACATCTGCTCCTAAAGCCAACTCTGAGAAACCTGCGCCAAAAAGCCTCGAACAGTCTGAATACAAAGACACCGTTAACCTACCGCAAACGGACTTTTCGATGCGGGCAAATGCAATTATCAAAGAGCCAGAGATTCAAAAGTTTTGGCAGGAACAAAGCATTTACGAAAACTTAAGCCAGAACAACCAAGGCGATATTTTTACGCTCCATGATGGCCCCCCATACGCCAATGGGACGCTGCATATGGGTCATGCTTTGGGCAAATCTTTAAAAGATATAATTAATCGCTACCAACTGTTGCGCGGACGTAAAGCTCGCTATGTATTAGGTTGGGACTGTCATGGCTTACCAATCGAACTTAAGGTATTACAAAATATCAAGGCCGAAGAACGGGCTAACTTAACCCCTCTGCAATTGCGAAAACGGGCTAAGGAATTTGCCATGCAAACGATTGGCGAACAAGCCGCCATGTTTAAGCGCTTGGGAGTTTGGGGTGATTATGAAAATGCTTACTATACTTTGAAGCCTGAATATGAAGCAGCCCAAATCAGTGTATTTGGGAAGATGGCACTGAAAGGTTATATCTATCGCGGACTTCGACCTGTATATTGGTCGCCGAGTTCGCATACAGCTCTCGCCGAAGCCGAATTGGAATATCCTGAAAATCATATTTCGCGTAGTATCTATGTGGCTTTCCCTGTTACCAAATCTAGCGAGAAACTGAAGGCGATCGCAAATCTACCAAACCTCCATGCAGTGATTTGGACAACAACACCTTGGACAATTCCTGCTAACTTAGGCATCAGTGCCAATCCATCCCTAGATTACAGCATCGTCGCGGCTGGCGAGAAAAACTACATCGTCGCGACTGAACTAGTAGAGAAACTAGCGGCAACCTTTGAGCAAGCTTTAGAAGTTAAATACACTTTCAAAGGTGATGTTCTTGAAGGTGCGATCGCTAAACATCCGATCGCTGATCGCCCTAGCCCGATTGTCTTAGGCGAACATGTCACTGCTGAGTCAGGTACAGGCTTAGTGCATACCGCGCCCAATCATGGTCATGATGACTTTATCGTTGGTAAAAAATATAATTTGGGAATGATTTCCCTAGTAGACGATCGCGGTATTTTTAACGCTGATGCGGGCGAAGAATTGGTAGGTTTGAGTGTTCTCAAGGAAGGTAACACCAAGGTTGTGGAAATCTTGACTGCTAATGGAACTCTCATTAAAGAAGAAGCCTATAACCACAAATATCCTTACGATTGGCGCACTAAGAAACCTGTGATTGTGCGTGCTACTGAGCAGTGGTTCGCGTCTGTTGATGGTTTCCGTGGAGATGCTTTGCGATCGATCAAAGAGGTGAAATGGATTCCTGCGATCGGTGAAAATCGGATTACCTCAATGGTGCAAGAGCGATCGGATTGGTGTATTTCTCGTCAACGTACTTGGGGCGTACCGATTCCTGTATTTTATGATGAAGAAACCAACGAACCTTTGTTGACAGAGGAAACAGTTGCACATATTCAAGCCCTGATTGGCGAATATGGCTCCGATGTTTGGTGGGAAAGAGAAGTTGAAGAACTACTTCCTGAAGCCTACCGCAACAATGGACATAAGTATCGTAAAGGTACAGATACAATGGATGTCTGGTTTGACTCTGGCTCCTCTTGGGCAGGTGTGCTAGGTGGCGAGAACCATGACTCTAAACTTGTTCCCTATGCCGTCAATTATCCAGCGGATATGTATCTGGAAGGCTCCGATCAACATCGTGGCTGGTTCCAATCTTCATTGCTGACAAGTGTGGCAACCAACGGCTATGCACCTTACAAGACCGTGCTAACGCATGGCTTTGCCCTAGATGAAAAGGGACAGAAAATGAGCAAATCCCTCGGCAATATCGTTGATCCCACTGTTGTGATTAATGGTGGTAAGGATCAGAAAAAAGAGCCGCCCTATGGTGCGGATGTAATCCGTCTTTGGGCGGCGAGTGTGGACTATACTGGCGATGTCCAGATTGGAAAGACAATCTTGGCACAGATGTCGGATATGTCCCGCAAAATTCGGAATACGGCGAGATTCTTGTTAAGCAATCTCTTTGATTTCGACCCTGCGCAGGATACTGTGACCTATGACCAATTGCCAGAGAGCGATCGCTATATCCTGCATCGTCTCGCTGAAGTCACCAAAGATGTCACCGAAGCCTACGATAACTTCCAATTCTCGCGCTTCTTCCAAACCATCCAAAACTTCTGCACGGTAGATTTATCAAACTTCTATTTAGACATCGCCAAAGATCGCCTCTATATTAGTTCCCCCAATGCACCCCGCCGTCGCAGTTGCCAGACCGTGCTGATGTATTGCCTCGAAGCAATCACGAAAGCGATCGCACCAGTTCTCTCCCACACCGCCGAAGATATCTGGCAACATCTCCCATATTCCGTACCCCAAAAGTCAGTCTTTCAAGCAGGTTGGTTTACAGCTCATGATGAATGGTACAAGCCCGAACTAGCTGGTAAGTGGGAATATCTCCGCGAAGTCCGTTCTGAAGTAAATAAAGTGTTGGAACTAGCCCGTAACGGCAAAGCGATCGGTGCTCCACTTGAAGCGAAGGTCTTACTGGTCGTATCTGATGACAGCCAACGCAGTTATTTAGCATCCTGCGGCGATGAGTTGCGCTATCTATTCATCGTCTCGCAAGCAGAGATCGTTGATAGCCTACCCAACGATTTGCAATTCACAGGTGAAGCAACAGGCTTACAAATTGCTGTACTCAAGGCAGATGGTGAGAAATGTCCCCGTTGCTGGAACTACTCAACCCATATCGGTGAGTCGGCTGAGCATCCGCATATTTGCGATCGCTGTGTCGGTGCATTAGCGGGTACGTTCTAGGAAGGTCCGATTACAGGGCGATCGCTAATATTACAAATAGGTGATCGCCTATACTCATATCCCCTTGTCTTATATCCTGCTGAAACAATTATTCGCGAAATAAATGGCAAAAAAAATTATTAGCCTTTTCTCTGGTGCTGGTGGTATGGATATAGGCTTCCATAAAGCTGGTTTTGAAACTGCTGTTGCTGTGGAACAAGACTCATCATGCTGTGCTACATTAAGGCGCAATATGCCAAATGTTAGTGTGTTAGAGGGAGATATTAATCAAGTATCAACTCTAGAAATATTAAAAGTGGCAGGAATGCAACCATTAGAGCCTGCATTAGTCATAGGTGGTCCCCCATGCCAGAGTTTTAGCTTGGCTGGAAAGCGTATGGGAATGGATGATCCTAGAGGTAAATTAGTATTAGAATTTATCAGAGTAGTTAGGGAAGCTTTGCCAGTAGCTTTTGTTATGGAAAATGTAAAAGGACTTGCTAACTGGTCAGAAGGTAAAGCTTTAGACGCTATATTGAGTGAAGCTTCACAGGAGATTTTCTATGATGGGAAACTTTATAAATACCAAGTATCCTATAAAATTCTAAATGCTGTTGATTATGGTGTACCTCAATTTAGAGAAAGAATTATTATTGTTGGAAATCGCATAGGCAAGAAATTCAACTTTCCTATACCAACTCATACTTCTCCATTAGAAACACAAATGGACTTATTCAAAAGCACTGAAAACAGTTGGAGAACAGTCTGGAATGCAATAGGAGAATTACCTCAAGCTGAAGAGCCTTCAGAGACTGCTCTTCGGGTTTCAGGAACAATTAAAGAAAGGATAATCAATCATGGATATTAAAAATCATCGAAAAACAGCTCATGCTCCTTCAACAATTGCTAAAATCCAAGCGGTAGCGATCGGCGGCAAACTAAGTGATTTTGCCCAATCTTTTGGTTCTACTTATAGAAGACTAGATCCTAACAAGCCCTCACCTGCTGTAACTAGAAGTGGATATAGAGACTTTATTCACCCATTTGAGAATATTGGACTTTGGACAAGATTGAAGCAAAGAAAGAGCGGGATTAAGCGAAAAGGGATAATGAGAGTTTCAACTTTCAACCGAAAACAAATCATTATCCCTAAACCCATTATGCCAATAATTGTCAC
>JBIKYZ010000076.1:0-19441 GCA_044354985.1 Pseudanabaena sp.
TTGTCCATGTCTATGAATATCTACTCCTCCACAGGTTGGACATTCAACTGCTTCTAATACCATGCTTTTTTCTTGGTCTATTGCAAATTTCAGTCTTTTATCTTACAACAAATCTGAAACACTACCTAGAATAGCTATAGCCATAAAAAGAAAGGCGACGCTTCGCGTCGCCTTTCTTTTTATGGCTGAGGACTGGGACTAGGTGCTGCGGGTACACCGTTAGTAAACTTTTCGGAAGCATTTTTGCTTTCGTAAATACAATCAACGGTGGGAGCTTTTTCTAGATCGCCTGTAAAGCCAAAGGTATTCATCCTGTCCTTACATTGACGAATATCAGATTCTTTAATCACATTTTTTTGTAAAAGCACATTCCAGTTATTCGGCAAAACTACGCATCCAGGAACAGGTTCGGCTTGGCTAATGAACACATTAAAAGGATTGAGTGTGACATAGACACGGCTACTCATCACCATTGCCGATGCGCCATAGTTATTACAAAAATCGCGGCTAGGGGCAAGGTTGTCTAAACGAATCGCATCAACAGTACGAGGGGTAGGGTTGAGCGTAGACAGGGCTATACCAACACCAATACCGACCGCAAAAATCGCGCCTGCGATCGCCAGTTTGGTCGTTGTCCCGTTAGATCTTGGTTCAGTGGGAGGTGTATTCAGGGTTGAAGAATATCTACGTCTTGCCATAGATGTTAGGTAGGGTGATTCCTTAGATTAACCGAAACTGCTGATCTTTTGAGAGGTTTGCTAAGCAAACCTCTCAAAAGATAGACTAAGTAAGCAATAAAAAAATGGCTGCGCCATTTTTTTATTGCTTACTTAGAGAACTGTCACGCCTGCGCGATCGAGGATTTCAGGAATTAGATGTTCAGCTTTGATAGCCATAATATGTACGCCTTGACAGATTTGCCGAGCCGTTTGGATCTGTTCAGCCGCGATCGCTATGCCCTCTTGTAAAGGTGATTTAGCTTGAGCTAGTCGCTCAATGATGTGGTCAGGAATCTGCACCCCTGGTACAAACTTATTGAGGAAAAGCGCATTTTTAGCTGATTTAATTAAAAATATTCCTGCCAGAATTGGCTTGTCGGATTGATTGGCAATTTGATTGACAAATTTATCGAGGCGATCAAAATCGGTAATTAATTGGCTTTGAAAAAATTCCGCCCCTGCATTAATCTTGCGCTCAAACCGCTTTTGTAAACCCGACCAACTGGGCGACTGCGGATCAACTGCGGCTCCCGCTAAAAAGTCCGTACCTCCATGAGGCAATGATTTACCGTTAGCATCCAATCCTTGATTAAGCTTTTGAATTAATTGTAATAACCGCACCGATTCATAGTCAAACACCGATCGCGCATCGGGTGAATCTCCAGCTTTTACAGGATCGCCCGTGAGCGCAAGAATGTTGGTAATTCCTAACGCCGCAGCCCCAAATAAATCTCCCTGCAATGCAATCCGATTGCGATCGCGACAGGCAAGTTGGCAGACAGTTTCAATCCCGATTTGCTGCTGGATCAAAACTGAAGCAGCGATTGGGCTCATGCTCATCACCGCCCGACTAGAATCAGTAATATTAACTGCATGAACTCGATCTTTGAGCGATCGCGTTTGTTCGAGCATATGCGTTGGATCGCTGCCCTTGGGTGGAGATACCTCAGCCGTAATCAGAAATTCCTTATTGGCGATCGCTGTGCGAAATTTGTGAAATGGTCGTTCAACTACTGGCTGGGGCGAATCGATCATGCGAAACAGAACTACTAAAAAATTTTAAGATTGTCTGCATTTTAAACTATTGCGATCGCAAGCTAAGCCAAGAACTCAAGTTCTTGGCTCAAAGCTCAAGTCCACTTCAGTGGACTTAAAGATACAGCTTTGTAGTTAACAAGGTAGGCAATGCCCACCTTGTTTAATTTTATGCAACCCGTTTCAACGGGTTTAAGCTTTTAGCCTGCACTTGAGTGCAAGGCTAATTTCATGTGAGTAATTGTTGAAATTCTGAAGTATCTCGAATTTTGGCAAAACTTTCATCGGTTTTAGCTTGTTCTTTTAGTTCTAAGCTACTGTCATAAAGAATCGCTGACTTGAGATTGGCGATCGCTAAATCTAACTGTTTACGCTCGGCATAGCAGCAAGCTTTATTGTAAAAAGCAATTGAACACTTAGGATCGATTCTGAGCATACGATCTAGAAAATCAATTGCTTCATCGAGTCGATTGAGTAAGCAAAGAATATAACTGTGGTAGTGAAGTGTATCTAATTCGCGCGGATCAATTTGCAGAGCGCGATCGCTACAGACAAGAGCATTCTCTAATCGATTTAATTTTATTAAAATCTTGGATTGAGATACCCAAGCAGAGATATTTCTTCTATCTATTTCTGTGACTTTTTGATAGGCATGTAAAGCCTCTTGCCAAGATTCTCTGCTTGTGAAGATCTCGGCTTTTACAGTCCAAAAATAGACCGCATCTGGCTTGATCTCGATACCGCGATCGCAAGCCTCCAATACTCGCTCGTCATCTTGCAAATTATTTAATATCCATACTTTCAGTTGCCAAATATAAGCATTATGAGGATTGTCAAATAAAAGGCGATCGCATAAATCTAAAGCTTCTTCATTTCGACCAAGATTGCCCAAGACGCGGATAGAGTTTTGCTGCACATCCAAGTCGTGAGGATGTGTGGAGAGGTATGCTTCCCAAATACTCCCTGTTGCTGCATAATCTTGGCGTTCATAAAGAATGTCTGCCTTCAACAGCAAGGCTTTTGAGAAATCAGGCTGAATTGCGATCGCCTTTTCTACATCTCTCAAAGCTAAATCTAATTTTCGCGAACGCTGATGAGCTAAAGCACTTTCGTATAGTGCTTCATGTTTTTTAATCGTGAGCTTACGAATGACAATGAATAAGACTAATATCGCTACAGCCATAGGCGTAGATGCCTTTTGGAACAAGGTAAACCCCGTTCTGATATAGCTTGCATCGATATCGAACAATCCCGTAAGCTGCATAATCCATCGAGAGAACAGCCTACTAAATGTGGGCAAAAACCAAAATAAAGCCAGAAAAATTGCAAATCCATATTTTTTTACAGGCTCTAGTTTTGCTTGCCAAGATCTAGGCAACCAAGGCTCGATCGCGCCGTATCCATCTAGAGAAGGAATGGGGAGAAGATTAAGAACTACTGAAAACACTTCTAAATAAATAAGTATTGATAAGCCAAAAATAAACCAGTATTTTGAGATTTCTTGCCTGTACATATCAAAAAGAAAGTCAGTAGATAACTGAGAAGCAAATTTCAGTTGCATCAACTCATTAAGACTGACTGGGGATAGTTGACTAATACTAAATTTATAGATGACAACTAGAACTAGCGCCGATACCAAGCTTGCCAATGGTCCCGCGATCGAAGTCAGGCTCAACCACATACGGTTACGGATCTGACTAGAATTAATGTATACAGATGCTCCAGGCAGCCCAATCCCTCCCATCAACAAAAAAATCATCGGCATGATCAGTGTTAAAACTGGATCAACATATTTGAGTGGATTGAGTGTCAAATAGCCTTTTTCTTTTACTGAAGTGTCTCCACCATAATAGGCTGCGATCGCATGTCCAAACTCATGCAAACATAAAGACAATATCCATCCCAGAAAAACAAATATGGCAATCTCAATCATAGTAAAATTCCAATTTTAAGGAGCAATTATTGGGGTAATACGACGTAGCGCCACTTGCCATTTAGAGGGATTATTGGGATGCAGTTGGCAGTAATTCTCATTATGAAACCAATTTTGGTATTTCCAGCGCCTTTGGCGCTGGAAATACCAAAATTGGTTTTTTGAAAGCCCACCTTAGGTAGGCTTTCAAAAAACCAATTTTTATAACGAGAATTGCTGGCAGTTGGTCAACCTGCCATGAATTTAGGTTTGTTTGGATATACTGGCAAATCTTTTGGAATTAGGAATCCTTTACACGTAACGTCATTACACAATCAAAAACATATTTGCTGTGTGTCATATTTGCTGTGTGTCAGAGAAAAGCTTATCTAAACTTTAAGTAGAACTTGTTCGATCACTGCATTTCTAGCCCATTTGTCAGCTTCAAGAATATCTTCAAGCTCTGGCTTAGAAACGCAATTGTGCCGATCGCACACATGTTTAATCAAATCAGCAATTTGGACATAACGAATTCGCTCTTGCAAAAACAGTTCTACTACTTGCTCATTGGCAGCGTTCAACACCGCAGGCATAGTTCCACCTGCACGACCTGCGGCGTAGGCTAAGTCCATACAAGGATATTTTTGGTGATCTGGGGCGCGAAATGTGAGAGTCCCGCATTTGACTAGATCGAGGCGTTCCCATTGAGTCGGAATGCGATCGGGATAAGAAAGGGAATAAAGCAAAGGCAAACGCATATCAGGAATGCCAAGTTGCGCAAGTACTGAGGTATCTTCTAATTCGATCAGCGAATGAATAATACTTTGAGGATGAATCACAATTTCAATCTGGTCATAATCAACCCCAAAGAGATAATGGGCTTCGATTACTTCCAATCCTTTATTCATAAGAGTTGCAGAGTCAATCGTGATCTTCTTACCCATCGCCCAATTAGGATGCTTCAATGCATCGGCAACAGTTACTGAAGCGAGTTCCTCTGTAGGGCGATCGCGAAATGCACCACCTGAAGCTGTGAGAATAATCCGTCGTAGTCCACCTTCTGGCACTCCCTGCAAACACTGGAAAATCGCTGAATGTTCAGAATCCGCAGGCAATAACTTCACGCCATATTTTTTCATTAATGGCACAACTACTTCACCACCTGCGATTAAAGTCTCTTTATTTGCCAATGCAATATTTTTACCTGCTTTAATCGCTGCGATCGTTGGTAATAGTCCAGCACAACCAACAATTCCTGTTACCACTGCTTCCGAGTCTCCATAAGCCGCAACAGTTTCCACGCCCTTGGCTCCTGCTAGCATTATTGGCTTTACCGCAAGATCAGCGATCGCCTCTTTTAGTTCTGAAATTTTACTCTCACTAGCGATCGCTACAATTTCGGGCTGAAACTGACGAATTTGTTTTGCGAGGAGTTCGATGTTTCCCCCTGCGGTCATTCCCACAACCTGAAATTTTTCAGGATACTCAGCAACGATATCTAGTGTTTGTGTGCCAATTGAGCCAGTGGAGCCAAGCAGGGTAATGCGTTTCATAGGAAAGATTTTATCAATATTTATTATTTAATTATTCGTTAGTATTTCGGGCTATTCGCGCCTGCAACACTAACGAATAATTAAGTCTTGCATAATTTTTTGAGCGATCGCTTCAGATATTTGAAAATATAGCTCCCATCACTCTTGAGTACGACATAAACCCCAGATAAAGTTAAACGACGCTAGGTTCTGCCCCACTTCCCTAAATTTTGATCGGCGAAATCTATATAAAATTCAAGATAAAAACTGGATTACAGCCTCAAATATTAATTTGTTTTAAGTTATCTCACAATCTAAGCATCGAATGTAAACCACTACGATAAACTTGGGTTTAAACATCCCGTGCCTAAACTAGGTACATATATTGATTGGAGCAATAGCAATATGTCGCATGCAGTCAAAATTTATGACACCTGTATCGGCTGCACACAATGCGTGCGTGCCTGTCCTTGTGATGTTTTGGAAATGGTTCCTTGGGATGGATGTAAAGCGGCTCAAATCGCTTCTTCTCCCCGTACCGAGGACTGCATTGGTTGCAAACGTTGCGAAACTGCTTGCCCCACTGACTTCCTAAGCGTCCGTGTCTATCTTGGTGCTGAAACCAGCCGCAGCATGGGTCTAACTTATTAATTACGAATTATTCAATTACGAATTACAAATTTTTTAATTCCTAATTTTTGATTCATGATTTTTAACTAAGCTAGATTCTTGTTTATTTTTCGTTAAGTGCAATTATTCTTTATCCTGCATTTAGATTTAGGCGTACCAATTGGTGCGCCTAAATTGTTTTTAAAATCAAAAGGCACGCTATGCGTGCCTTTTGATTCAGTAAAGGCACGCATAGCGTGCTTTTACTATGAGGAATTGCTTTTTTAATTTTTTCTATGCTTGATATTTTCGATCGCATACCCGATGGCTTACTAGATCTTGAATCTACTCAACTTTGGCAATTACTAAAGCACCCCACACTGATCCACCTCGAAGGCGATCGCCAACCAGCGTTATTTGTTTCGATTTTGTTACATGGTAATGAAACAACTAGTTGGTTAGCGATGCGCGATTTGCTTCGTAAATATCAAAATAAAAAACTACCGCGATCGCTGTCATTGTTTATCGGCAATATCGAAGGTGCTAGATATCGCCAAAGGCATTTATCCCATCAGCCTGACTACAATCGTATTTGGCAAATCGGAGACTCATTAGAGCCATTGCCAGAGCAAATCATGGCACAAAAAGTAATTACTGAAATGCGATCGCGTGGCATATTTGCCAGCATCGATATTCACAACAATACGGGCAAAAATCCTCACTATGGCTGTATTACCCACTTAGATAAACATTCTCGACATTTAGCGCGGCTATTCGATAAAACAGTGGTGTACTACACCAGCCCTAAAACTGTACAATCCTATGCCTTTGGTAAGTTTTGCCCTGCGATCGTTTTGGAATGTGGACAGCCTGATAAACCTGATGGAACGGCTCATGCGCTGGAATATGTAGAAACCTGTCTTAATCTCGATAGTTTTGATGATTTACCTGATTCCGCGATCGCCGATATTAATTTGTTTCACACAGTCGCGATCGTTAAAGTACCTGAAGATGTTAATTTCAGCTTTACTGGCAAGCCTAATGATGACATTACTTTCCCAGATAAGATGGATTGTTTGAATTTCTGTGAACTACCAATTGGGGCAAACTTTGGAGCAGCAAAAACTGAGAGAGCTTATTTATCAGCTTTAAGTGAAGAAGGAGAAGAACATGGCGATCGCTATTTTCAAATTCAAAATGGCAAAATTATTTTAAAAGTTCCCGTGATGCCATCAATGCTTAGTCTCAATACCGATATTGTTCGTCAAGATTGTCTCTGCTACCTAATGGAACGTTTCCCAATCCCAGAATAAAAAAACTGGTGCTTTGCACCAGCTTTTTTATTCTGTTTTTTTAGAACGAAGCTAACGACCAAAGGGAAATTTAAACGGTAAAGGCTTGATTAATGCTAATTCTGCAATCATTTGTTCATGCAAATGCCCATTGGTTGCTAGCAACCTTCCAGACTTTGGAATATGTTCGCTACCATCGTAAGCCGTAACAATGCCACCAGCCTCACGCACAACCACCACTCCCGCCGCCAAGTCCCATAGAGACAGACCTCGCTCCCAATAGCCATCCAATCGCCCACAAGCAACATACGCTAAATCCATCGCCGCTGAACCTCCACGACGCACGCCTTGAGTGATATGCGTGAAATGACAAAACTCAGCGTAGTTATTGTCCTCAACGAGAGTGCGATCATAGGCAAAGCCAGTCACTAGCAAACTGCGACTGAGTTCTGTAGTTTTAGAAACATGGATCGGTAGACGATTACGAGTTGCGCCTAACCCTGTCGCTGCCCGAAATATTTCATCGCGGAATGGATCATAAATTGCCCCAACAGAGGGAATTCCATCTATTAATAAAGCAATTGAAACTGAAGAAAATGGATATTGATGAGCATAATTAGTTGTGCCATCCAGAGGATCGATCGCCCATAAATATCGACTCTCGGTATTCCCTAATACACCCGACTCTTCTGCCAAAATCCCATGATCAGGAAAGTGTCGCTGCAAAATTGAGAGAACCATTGCTTCCGAGTCTTTATCTGCGATCGTCACCAAATCCCCAGGACGCTTTTCTTCAACCTCTTTTTCCTTGAGATTACCCATATAGGATTTCAGGACTGCGCCACCCGCAGAAGCTGCCTCAGTAGCAATATCTAAGAAGGTTTGTAGTTGCTCTTTACTAACAGAAGCTGGTGAATTTATCATGTTCTTTGGATGTGTTTTTTGATTTATTGTGGAAAAGATTAAGCTTGCCCTAAGCAGATTGCCAATAAAAAAATTAGCGTGTGATTCACTTCAATTTTCGAGCAAACAAACCAATAAGATTTTTGGAAGTGTTGCGAAGCAACACTTCTAAAAATCTTATTGGTTCGAGATTGAAAGCAAAGAGCTTTAACTCTATCTAATTTCACCAGATCGGTGGTGTCCATAAAGGAGCGATCGCTGCGAGAATATCTAAATATTTGCTATATGAAGATTCTTGTCTTAATTCTTCATATTTTGTTACTTTTTTGTCAAATCACAAATTTAGTCTCCTACTGTCCAACATATCTCTCACAAGTATCTCAAGTAACACTCCATGAAGCCGTCTTGGAAAATATCCCTACTGCCAGTTTTAATCGCTAGTGCGATCGCTAGTCTATTTCCCTCAGTCCTACTAGCGACTACTTCACCTCCATTAACCCCAATTGATCAAGCCAACTCAAAAGAGGCGGAAGAACTCTGCGGTAAGCCAACCCTCGACGATCTTGCTCAGCATAAGGTCAAGCAGGGCGAAACTCTAGAAGCGATCGCCAAGCAATACGAACTTAAAACTGCAACCCTGATGGGGCTAAACCCCGAAGTCCGTAATGGTGAAGTCAATGTGGGGCAAATCTTATCAATCCCGCCCCTAGATGGTTTAACCTATCGCTTTCAAAACGAAGAAAATTACACCACCGTTGCCAAAAAATTTAAGATTCGCGCCGATGTTCTTTTCGAGCGTAACGGCTGTCAACGCAAGCCTCAAGTCGTATTTGTACCAGGGGCAATCTGGAAGCCTGATCCTGTTCCTTTCAATGCCGTGATCGCTTCTAGAGGCTCAAGCAATCCTGATGTCATCTTTCAAACAGGCGGATATCCTCTCCCTTACGCAGTCCCTGTCACATCCAACTATGGCTGGCGTATGAATCCAGTTACAACCATCTGGTCATTTCACAGCGGCATCGACCTTGGCGCATCTTTCGGCACACCCGTACTTGCTGCCAAAGCAGGACGTGTCGAATTTGCAGGCTGGGGAGGTGGTTATGGCAACCTTGTGGAACTCGATCACGGCTCAACAGGTACTCGCTATGCGCACCTTGAGGCAATTTATGTCTATCAAGGTCAGAATGTAGCTCAAGGACAGCAACTGGGGCTTGTCGGCTCAACAGGACGCTCAACTGGGCCGCATTTACACTTTGAGATCATGGTTTCGTCAGGTGATGGGTGGGTTGCGCTTGACCCTGCCCCTTATCTCAATCGCATCGCCTCAGTTATGACCAATTTATTTCTGCTCTAAATTTAGCCCTCTAGCGATTTACAGCGCTTTGCACTGTAAATCCCTCATCAAAAGCAAGGCGGCGCTTCGTGCCGCCTTGCTTTTGTAAACTTGTGTAACTAAACTTTGGAGTTAGCGATCGCATAGAAATACAGTTCGCTAGCATGTGTCGATAGTATTTTTTATTCTCCTAGTTTTTAAAACTCGACATCCAGCTATGAATTTTTCCCCAAGTACAATTGCTTTGATCGTCTATGGAGCCGTAGCGATTATTGGCGGCATCATTGGTTTTGCCAAAAGCCAAAGCAAAGCATCCATCATCTCTGGCAGCATTAGTGGTGCAGGACTACTCATTGCAGGAGCCGCTGCCGCCCAAAATCAAGAGTGGGGCAAAATCGTTGGCATGGCAATCTCAGCCCTGCTAGTGATCGTCTTTATCGTGCGTCTAATCAAAACCAAAAAATTTATGCCAGCAGGACTAATGATCCTTGGAGGAGTCGTAACCCTAGGAGTAGCAATACTTCCAAGTTAATTTATCGAAGCTTTCAACTCTAGTGCTAACATATGAAATGTTAAGAAGTGTGATGAAGAAAAGCTTGTAGACAACGCAATGCTTCAAAATGTTTTGGTAATCATTGCTTTGACAAAGAAACCTTCCATGTCAGAGAAGCCCCAACCTTTTTGCAATTGTCCCTAGGACGTAGCTAAAGTAAAGGAATTTCTGCATGGTACGGCATCACATCAATCGTTTTTATTCACATTTTTGATTGGAGAAAAAATTAAATGAGCGTAGTCACGAAGTCCATCGTGAATGCAGATGCTGAAGCACGTTACCTCAGCCCTGGTGAACTAGATCGCATTAAGGGCTTTGTAAGCTCTGGCGAGCGCCGTCTTCGCATTGCCCAAACATTGACCGAATCCCGCGAGCGCATCGTTAAGCAAGCTGGCGATCAACTTTTCCAAAAACGTCCTGATGTTGTTTCTCCTGGCGGAAATGCATACGGTGAACAAATGACCGCAACTTGCCTACGTGACCTCGACTACTACCTCCGCCTAGTAACCTACGGAGTTGTATCTGGTGATGTCACACCTATCGAAGAGATCGGTCTAGTTGGCGTTAAGGAAATGTACAACTCTTTAGGCACTCCTATTCCTGGTGTTGTCGAAGGTGTACGTGGTCTTAAGAATGCAGCAGCTTCCTTGTTGTCTGGTGAAGATGCAGCCGAAGCTGGTTACTACTTTGACTATGTCATCGGTGCAATGCAGTAAGGCGATTTCCGAACTTTCTTAGATTGTTATCGGATTGTTCTCAAATCGATTGTATTTAAAAACAGAATTTAAGCTATTCAGAATTCTGAATCCGTAATTCAAAAAACTAATTGCAAACCTAAAAGATATACAAAAATGCAAGACGCAATTACTTCCGTCATCAATTCTTCTGATGTTCAAGGTAAGTACCTTGATGCCGCTTCTCTCGAAAAGCTAAAGGCATATTTCGCAACTGGCGAACTTCGTGTTCGTGCTTCCGCTGCTATCTCCGCTAACTCTGCAACCATCGTCAAAGAAGCTGTTGCTAAGTCCTTGTTGTACTCAGATGTCACCCGTCCCGGTGGCAACATGTACACCACCCGTCGTTATGCCGCATGTATCCGCGACCTCGACTACTACCTACGCTATGCAACCTATGCAATGCTTGCTGGTGATGCTTCGATCCTTGATGAGCGTGTGCTCAATGGCTTGAAAGAAACCTACAACTCTCTTGGAGTACCTGTAGTTTCTACCATTCAAGCTATTCAAGCAATTAAAGAAGTTGCTGCTAGCATCGTTGGTTCTGAAGCTGGTAAGGAATTGGGTGTATATCTCGATTACATCAGCTCTGGCTTGAGCTAATTGCTTGATATGGCGTTAATTGCTATTTATTGATTTTTTAATAATTAATATTTACAAGGCGGCGGAGGTAGGTAGCTTGAGCTTCCTATCTTGCCGCCAACGCTTATATCGGTCTAGAAATATTTCTTTGAAATTAACTTCTAATTAATCTTTAAATAACTGGCTCTGAAGGAGATCGCCGCTATGCGGACTTTTAAAATCACTGCTTGTGTACCTAGTCAAACTCGCATTCGTACACAACGAGAGTTGCAAAATACCTATTTCACGAAGTTAGTGTCCTATGACAACTGGTTCGCTGAACAGCAACGCATTATGAAAATGGGCGGCAAGATTATAAAAGTTGAACTAGCTACAGGCAAGCAAGGCGCAAATACTGGCTTGCTTTAGTTTTTTTATTATCCCCAAACCAAAAAAGCAGAAGATTCACATTGTGAGTCTTCTGCTTTTTTGGTTTAAATCGCTCAAAGTGCAGTAGTACCAAAGCACAAAATGGCTAAGCATTGTGTGCTTTGGTATAGCCTTAGACATTTGTATCAGAACAAAACCCAAATAGTGAGAGGCGGCGCTTCGCGCCGCCTCTCACTATTTGGGTTTTATGTCCTAACAAGAATGGCGACAGCTATAATGCTTAATCTGAGTTTGTTGCTTACGTTCAATCAACAAAAGAGGTGCAATATGTTAGACTTCATAGCTACTTTGGATAATTAAGTCAAATCTAAGCGCAATAGCAATTGAAAATTATGGGGATGCGATCGCAAAATCTTTTATCTTCTTTTGTGCGCGTTGTTATCGCTGCCAATATATTTGCTTTTATTTCACTCAGTGGGAATCTTCAAAATGATATTACTTGGGCAAAAAATCTAGAGACTAAAAGTAATTCATCGAATCCCAAGCGCCTTTTATTAATAGATTTACAAAATCACTGGTCGCGATTGTTTGTTGAAGGGTTATTGTTACAGCCATCTTTGAATGCTGCTTTAGTTAATCCTGATTCAACTAGTCAATTTCAGCCCGATCGCCCCATTACCCGCGCTGAACTTGCGAACTTGCTAGAGATCGCCTTTGCCAATCGGAATGCGCCAAGAATTACATCAAGACTCAATGATCTTGCCACCAAAGCTGAAGTATTAGTAGCCATCTCAAGTCAGCTTGGTCTGAATAGCAAAGCTCACAAAACACCGCAAACATATTTGCTGTCAATGTATCGTGATGCTTTGAAAGTCCCTGACTATGCTATTCCTGCGATCGCTACACTTACCCAACAAGGTTTAGTCACTAACTATCCCGACCCAAGGATTCTTGCGCCTACTACACCGATTACTAAAAGTGAACTAGCGGTCTTGATCTATCAAGCTCTTGCCTATCAAAAGAAATTACCAGCACTAGGCTCGCTCTATACGATTAATCCTAATCGACAACTGTGGGATCGCGAACTGATGCAAATTACTCGTCTCGAAGTTAGCATCAGCAAGCGCAAGGTTACCGCCTTTCATGGGGAAATCCCTTTAAAAACATATCCGATCGCTGTAGGTAAGGCGGGTTGGAGTACACCAATGGGTAATCATCGAGTTTTAGAGACTATCGAGTATCCTGCTTGGCAAAATCCTTTTACGGGTGACGTAATTCCTAGCAAAGATCCTGAAAATCCTCTAGGCGATCGCTGGATTGGCTTTTGGACAAATGGTAAAGAGTGGTCTGGTTTTCATGGCACTCCTAACCGAGCCTCGGTGGGGCAAGCAGCTTCTCATGGCTGTATCCGTATGTATAACGAAGATGTCCGCGAATTATTTAGCCAAGTGACCGTAGGAACTATTGTGAGAGTATCGCCATAAAAAAGGAGACTTGCTTAGCAAGTCTCCTTTTTTATGATTTGGTTTATGATTTGAGAACGCGCACTACTGTAGTTTGCGGGAGACTACTAGCATTAAGCTCTAGAGTTGAGCCTTCGAGTTTACGCACCGTGTCGGGGGGCATAAGTGCGAGGAACTCATCTACGGATGCCAACTGGCAAGAATTACTGGATTTGTCAGTACGGTAATAAGTGGGAATGACAATGCGTGGATTAAGTTCTTGGACGATCGCCCTAGCTTCGGCTGGAGAATAAGCTTTTAATTGCATCGGATCAGTACCTTGAGGATTACCGCCAATGGGCAAGATCAAAACATCGGGACGACCCATTAAAATTCTTTGCGAAGCGTTAATCGGGGCGGCGGCTCCACCTAAATGCAATATAAAAATACCTGATTGTTTCCAGCGCCATGCCACATTGCGTCCAAATCTGCGACCACCAATGCGATCGTGATCCATCGTAATGCCTTGAAGATTAATCCCTTTAAGATTGTAAGAACCTGGCTCAGACAAAACTCGCGTATCTTTGGGGAGATTTTCTAAATATCCTTCATCTAATAATCGTGAGCTAATCAAAATATAGTCAGATTTTGCCGTAGGAGAGGTTAATTTAGCTGTACAACCCGCAGGACGGAAAGGATGTGTTAAAAAACTGACATTATCCCCTGAGATAAAAAATGAAAGATGTCCTAACCATTGAAGTCTTAGGGTTGAATTAGTCTGCGAGTTGGCTGCGTCAGCAATGATTCCTGCGGTAAATGCTGAGATTAGTCCACCTTGGGCGAGTCGAAGAATTTGTCTGCGGCGCATGTTGTTTAGTTAATTGAGTATTTTTAGGTTATGTAGGGAATGCCCCACAGCAATACTGCGGCGACTTGCGCCGCTTACTTTACAGCAATTTACGATCAAAAGAACCACAATAAATTTTAAAAAAGTGGTGCTTCGCACCACTTTTTTAAAATTTATTGTTTCGGATTTGGGCGCAAGGCGCTGTAAATATCAGACTGTGACGCTTAATCCTTTGAGGAAGTTTCTCAGCAAGTCTTTGCCTGCTTCAGTCAAGATGCTTTCAGGATGGAATTGTACACCTTGAACGTGAGGATATTGCTTGTGTCGGACTCCCATGATTATGTCATCTTCAGTCCATGCTGTAACTTCAAGTACATCGGGGCAATTGTGGCGATCAATCACTAGACTATGATATCGAGTTGCGGTAAATGGATTGGCTAGTCCCGCCAAAATACCGACTCCCGTATGATAAATTTGTGAGGTCTTGCCATGCATTAAGTAAGGTGCGGAGACAACTTTGCCGCCATACATCAAACCCATACTTTGATGTCCGAGACATACGCCTAATATCGGAGTGTTTGCGTCCATTTCCCGAATGATATCTAGGGATACGCCCGCTTCTTCGGGACGACCGGGTCCTGGTGAAATTACGACTCCTGCGGGGCGAAGTTGCTTGACTTCTTCGATGCTTATTTCGTCATTTCGCTTAACTATAATTTCGCCTAATGTAGGGAATTCAGGCAATAATTCCCCAAGGTACTGTACAAGGTTATAGGTAAAGCTGTCGTAATTGTCGATAACGAGAATCATGTTTACAGGACTTGTATTTGTGAAGCTTATTTACAGCAATTACTGATCGAACAATCCCCAAGAAATTTTTTAAAAGGGTTGCAAAGCAATTATTTCAAAAAATTTCTTGTTTTGGGTTTGAACACAAATCGCTGTATAAAGCTTAGGGCTGAGTAGCGATCGCTAATTTATTGCTCAAATTTAGCTTTCTCAATTTAACATTCTTTATCAAGAATTCAGACCAGAAAAGATTATGAAACCAGTTTTGGGAGTTGTCGCGTCGGTCTTAACTACTTCGGCACAATTAAAAAACAGAACCAAAACCTGTTCTGACCGCGTAGCGGTCAGAACAGGTTTTGGTTTTTTAATTGTGCCTATCTACTTAGTGTTTGGTGTTAGTTATGCAGATGTGGCGATCGCCCAACTGCGTGAAAAGCCACCTCAAAAAGTGCAGTTCCAGCAACAGGTGGTTGTCCCACCTAATGAAACTGCCGATCAGCTTTTGGAGCGTGGTAATGCCTACGTTCGTTTGGGGAATTTAGAAGGGGCGGTGGTAATCTTTCGGGCGGCAATCAAGAAAAATCCTGAACTTACGGCTGCCCATTACAATCTGGGGCTAGCTTATGCACAGGTAGGTAAGCTCAAGGATGCAATTCATTCTTTTCAACGCGCTACGAGACTCGATCCTAAGTTTGCGATGGCTTTCAGTAATTTAGGTGCGGCTCAATTGCAGTCGGGCGATCCTACTCAAGCTATTTCCAATTTACAAAAAGCCGTCCGTCTTGATCCAAAGCTCTCTGTAGCCTATTACAACCTTGGTCTAGCCTTTAAAGAAAAAAAGGACATTAATAAGGCGATCGCCAATCTCAATCAAGCTCTAAAACTCAACCCTCAAGCACCTGAAACAATCTATAACTTAGGGCTATTAATTCAAGCTCAGGGTGATCTCCAAAAGGCGATCGCTTACTATGCCAAGGCGCTACAACTAAATCCTGAATATGCAGAGGCTTATTACAATTTGGGGGCGGCTTTATTAATTCAAGGTCAGACCGAAAAGGCGATCGGGCAACTGCGTAATGCTTTGCAATTCCGTAAAGACTATGCGGAGGCTTTTTATACGCTTGGGGTGGCGCAGGTAAGGGCTGGACAGAAGCAAGAGGCGATTCAATCTTTTATTCAAGCGCAAGCATTTTTTAATCAGCAAAAAAACATTACATGGGCGCAACAAAGCGATCGCCAGATTCAGAGATTACGCAGTAGTTAAGAATTAAAAAAAGGTCTGGCGAAGCCCGACCTTTTTTGTTAGGGAACACTCCAGACATGAATATTGCAGTCTTCGCCGCCACTGACTAGAGTCTGTTCATCTTGACTGAGAGCGATCGCATTAATTAGATTGATATGTCCATTAAGGACTTGAATTTGTTCGCCTGTTTCTAAATTCCACACACGAATTTCTTTATAACTAGCACTAATCAAGGTTTTACCATCACGACTAATAACCAGCGACTTCACCCAGCCCCAATGCCCTTCTAGGGTGCGAATCGCCTTACCTGTTTGCAAATCCCAGACCTTGATGCGAGTGTCGAGACTGCCACTAACGAGAGTGCGTCCATCGGGACTGATCGCAAAGGACAGAACTCGCGCTGAATGTCCGATAAACTCCCAGCGTTGTTTGCCCGAAATTAAATCCCATACCCGAATAGTGGTATCCCAACTACAACTGGCGATCGCTTTACCATCAGGACTGAGGGCAACGGAATCTACCAAACTAGTGTGACCTCTTAGGGTACGAATTTCTGTCCCCGTTCTGATATCCCAAAGCTTAATTGTGGTGTCTTGACTGCCTGTAACTAACGTTTTGCCATCGGGCGTAATCGCTACAGAATTGACATAGCCGATATGTCCTGTCAATGTCAGCAGTTCCTTTCCCGATCGCGCATCCCAGAGTTTGATCGTTTTATCACGACTACCACTGACTAGTATGCGACCATTCGCACTGAGGGCAATGGACGTAACAATATGATTGTGACCGCGAATTGAGCCAATCTGCTTATGTTGAGTTCGATCTTTTCCTAAATTCCAAACCTTGATCGTGAAGTCTGCACCAGCACTATATAAAATCCTGCCATTAGCCGACAAAGCAAGTGTAGCGATCGCCTCGGCATGACCTTGCAAAGTATCAACAATATCAAATAGATGATATTGACTATAGTTGGCTAAAGCTTGACGAATATGCGATTCAGGTCTGCGCCACAGCAATAACAGAGCCGTGCGCTGTACTTTGATCGATTCATCTTCTAGACCCCGTAAAATCAATTCCAAACCTGTTGCGCCATAGTTGAGGGCTTCTCTCAAAGCGGCAATTCTTGGCGCGATCGCAGGGCTACTCAATCTGCGTTTTACCCCTTCCAATCCACCTAATACAACAGCACCGAGCGGCGGTGGTACTTGACCGCCGAGAACTGCATCCTGTGCGTTTGGCTTAAGCTTCGTAATCATTCCCTTACTGGGTGCTTACCTATAATTCTGTAAAGGTGACAGCACAGGTGTTTGTGCCTTCGCCCATGCCTTTGTGATAAAAGGTCAATTTGTAGTTAGGAAATTTTTTTGATTTCTGCACCATGTCAGAGGCGACGAGTAACAAATGGCGATCGCTAGCTGGCAAATGCAACAGTCCACGCTTAATTCCATTTTTGATACCATCTTCGAGGGTATTAGTTAGCCTTGTGATTATCTTATCCAACTCAAGGCGATCGATAATGATTTCTTCTTCAGGCTCGCTTTCTATTGCCGAAACATCTACGTCAGACATGATGGAATATTCTTTAACTGTTTATTTTGGTATGAGCGATGCAAAGCATCGCTCATCTGGTGACTAGGCTGATTTAGCTAAAGCTTCTTCTAAAGAATGTTCAATCTCAGAAAGTTGATATTCTCCGTAAACTTCACAGGAGTTATTCGGGCTTTCAATCAACTTAATGCTGTGCAATTTTGCGCCGATTTCACGAATTGGTTGCGTTAGTACCTTTTGAATATAGACTGCAATATTTTCAGCAGTTGGTACAACTTCCGCAAAGTAAGGAATGTCTTTGTTTAGGAAGGTGTGATCCATTGGATCAAGTACATACTGATCTAAAGCTTTTTGAAAATCACTTAGATCGGCAATCATGCCAGTGCGTGGATCGATTTCGCCAGAAATAGAGACATCTAAATGGTAATTATGTCCATGACCATGCACACGAGCGCACTTGCCATAAATTTCTGTGTTTTCTTCGAGAGATAGGGTATCTAAAGCGAGGCGATGAGCCGCAGAAAAGTGAGTGCTAATTGTTAAATTTGCTTGCATGTCATTACCTTGATAATCAGCCCAGAGTTCAGGATGTTCGTATAAGCGGATATTTACCAGTGGTAGGTGCGGCGCTAAACGCTGCCAGATCACACGGGCAATATTTTCAGTGGTAGGGAGAGTCTGCTGAAACTCTTCCCATGCTTGGTTGAGATAGGAAAAATTTAATTGAGTCGTAACTTCACGGGCGATTGTGTGTTTGACATCTGAGAGGTTAAGTACCATGCCAGTGTTGTCAATTTCGCCTTGCATCCCAACATACAAAACGTAGTTATGACCGTGGGGTGGAAAGTTTGTACATAAGCCAAATTTGGCTTGATTTTCCTCATCTGGAATTTCGGGAAGCCAGTAGCGATGACTAGCAGAAAATTCGGCTCGGCGATTAATTACACATTTAGCCATCAGGAATAAGCCACTAAAGACAAGGCTTGAAGAATTGTAAATTTATATTAATACGTTAGCATTTTCAGCGATCGCATCTTGACTAAGTATATTTGTGGCGATCGCTATAATTAAAAATATCTTTAAAAGTCCCTTGCTGTCAGTGCGATCGCATTGTTTGAGCTATGACACCAATTATTGCCCCCGATCTTGAGTCTATTCAACAAGTTCAAGAAACTCAAAAAATCCAGAAAGAATTATTTTATCCTTCTGAGGATGGTGAACCCTTGGCAGAGACTTCTGTTCATGCTGATGCAATCATTGCGACCGTTGCCGTTTTACGCAATTATTTAGCCGAAAAGTTTTCTGAGCGATCACCTGTTGTCCTTGCCGATCAATTTTTGTATTACGCGCAGGGTTTTTCCAGATTGCGAGTTGCACCCGACGTGATGGTGATTTTTGATATTCCGCAACAACCCTATGACAACTACAAAATTTGGGAAACAGGCAAAATACCCAGCATAATTTTTGAGATGACTTCAGAAAGTACCCAAGCTCACGACCAATTGAAAAAGCGGGAGCTTTATGAAAGTATTGGGGTTTTAGAATATTGGCTTTTCGATCCTAAAGGTGAATGGATTCCTGAAAAGTTACGTGGCTATCGTCGTCAAGCTAATCTGCCAGAAAAGGAAGAAGATTCACTGGTTTATGAGGCGATCGCTGATGGCTTGAGTCAAGTGTTAGGTTTGCGCCTTGAAGTTGAAGGTTCTCTGATTAATTTCTATCGCCAAGATAATGGTGAAAAGTTGTTAATCCCCAGTGAGCTATTTGCAGCTTTGCAAGCACAAACTCAACGTGCCGAATCTGCGGAAGAACGGGCTAGACTTGCTGAGTTAGAAGCTCAAAAATTGCGCGATCGTTTAGCTTCATTAGGTATGGAATGAGAATTAAATAACTTGTGCAAATGAGGATAGAATAAATAAGAAAAGAAGGCTTAATTATGTACTATTGCGAAGAGATTGAATCAGAGATGGTGAAGTTTTATATTTCGCTAAGCGAGAAA
>JBIKYZ010000291.1:0-5963 GCA_044354985.1 Pseudanabaena sp.
ACTGCCGTTTTTTACCACGGATACGGACTGGCAGGATGGACAGGATGGCCTTGCTTCTGACATTACTTTACTCTGTATCAACTATCTGGATATTTTCCTACATCCTTTCCTTTTTAGGACTACCCAAAGTATTGGATCTTGATCCCAATGAGGTACGAGAACAAACAGTTGAACAACCAAACCTCAGCTTTTTGGGAAGAGATAGAGTCATAGAAAATTTGAATGCTCTAGCAAAGGCTAACCGAGTAATTGTGGTCTACGGTGTGGGTGGTCAGGGCAAGACGACTGTGGCTCAAAAATATTTGCAAGAGCTCGAAAGCAATGAGTATCAGGTTATTGAGCTATATATGCCCATTGATGCCACCAATATTTCTTCAGCTAAAAGCGTTTTAGACGAGTGGTTTAATCGAGACTTTCATGAAATATCTTCCTCACAGTTTCCCGTTACCTTAGACAGACTACGAAGGATACTTAAGGAGCGAAAACTCGCTATTTTAATTGACAATATCGAAAGCTTGCTGGATGAGAATGGGAAGTTCATTCCAGAGTATACTCAATATTTAGAGCTATTTAGCGTGTTATCCGATCACGCAACCCAATCCATTGTGATTGTGACCAGTCGATGCCGTTTACTAGAGTCTAGATTACGCAGCGTATACAACTATGCGATTCCGCCATTAAGTCAAACAGATTGGCAAGATTACTTTACCTATAGCAATGTGCTTTTTGATGAGAAGTCATTGGCAGAAATGCATAGTAAGTTGGGTGGAAATGCCAAAGCCATGACTAGTCTAAGTGGCGAAATCTATATGGGCTTCGATCGCAATGCTACAAATTTCTGGGAACAATGCGGGGCGGATATAATGGCTTCGGCAGATTTAAAAGATCTGGTGGTTGGTCATTTGGATCGGCTGCTAAAGTTAGAGCCATTAGCCTATAGCTTATTAAAGCGGATGGGTTGTTATCGTTATCAAAGTATTCCCCATATTCCGATTGAAGCTTTGTTCTATCAGTTATGGGATAGCCCTGAAGCAGAGCATATCAAAATTATTGAAGTTATCAAAAATCGGTCTTTATTGGAATTAGTAAATGGTGAATATTCACTACATCCCCTTGTGCGTGCAGAAGCGGTGCAACTTCTCAAGCAAAATGAAGAAGAATTTGCCAAAGCACATAGCAGTGCTGCTGATTTTTGGAAAGACAAGGTTCAGTCCCTAGATACTGACAAAGATCTCCTTATGGCGTTTGAGCCATGCTATCACTACTTAGAAACTAACGATCTCAATAAAATTATAGAAATATTCTTGAACACAGATCTCCTGAAAGACGGAACTCTTCACATGGCTTTTTATGGAAGACTTTCGCCAACTTTGGTGCTTGAGTTATTAGATAAAATAGAAGAGAGAGCATTACTTTTACCTCCAGAACAAGGTGTGCTAATTTTAGCCTATGTAAAAAAGTTTCGCGGAAACACATACTTCTTCTCAGGAGAACCGCAGAAATCAGTTATAGAGTTGGAAGCAACAATCAAAATTATTGAGCAAATCAACTCCAAACAATTAATACCTCTTCTGCTTTCGAGTGTTTTTCAAGCTTTTGCCTGCAAACTGGACTTGGGTGAGTTTGAGGAAGCGATCGCATTGACTAAGCCCTATGTAGACAATATTGATCGGTACAAATATACAGATCACCCACTCATTCAGCAATTATTCACTGTTTATCCACAAATGGTTCAATCTTTCATGCTGGCTATGAAACTTGAGCATGATGCTTCGATAGCATTGGTTAAAAAGACCTATGACACTATTACAAATAGTTCATTATCTATGTCTGACACTTCAAGAGGATCTGTTTCACTATATCTTGGATTTATATGCATGATGAGTAAAAGATTCGATCAATCTCTGGAGATATACAATACAACTTTGAAATTTACTCGTGAAATTAGGCACAATCAGCTAGAAGCTAAGACCATGTATGGACTTGCAGAAACCTATCGAAATATAGGAGATCTACCTAAGGCGAAGGAGTTCTGTTTGCAAGCAAAAGATATATTGATAAAGATAGAATCAAAGTTAGATCTGGCAAAGGTGCTAGTACAAGAGGCTTTGATTGCCCGTCAGATGCAGGAGCAGGGTTATGATGATAATTTTGAAATGGCGATCGCGCTTTTTGCGGAAGTAAATGCACTGAAACAAGTAGAAAGAGTCAGAAAATTAATGAGCTAATTTGTAAGCGGTAGTTTACCAAGGATGCGTTACACTTCTCTCGACTTGTGTGTACACTGTGGGGTGCTGGACTTATACCAAAACACAAAATGGCTACGCCATTTTGTGTTTTTAAAACCCTTACTGGTTTTGGTTTTTAATTCACAAAAGTGTTGTCACTCTTTTGTGAATTGGTATTAGAGGAACGAAGTTTACGCTCGTAAATATTTCCTCGGTACATTAGGGGTACAGTTGGGCAATCTGTTCTAATCTCTTCAATCTCCACAGCAGGTGGAGTATAGTCGAAGGTATTACCCCTGTAAATGAGTTTGATTTTGGGTTGAGTCGTGGAATTAGAGACAACTGGGATTGGGGCAGGAACTTCGTAAGAGTTGCCACGATAGATCAGTTTATTGTGAGTTGAATTATTTGATAGAGCGAGTGTCATAGTGTTACTAGTCATATTTTCAAACCTTAAATGGTATTATGCGGAAAGAATTTATGCGATCGCCGAAATTTAGCAATGGCAATGGTAATGGAACGCAGCACCCCAAGAGTTGCATTATTCACTTATAGGCAAGCCCCCCATGGATGCCTATAGCGAATAAAACTAATTTTGAGGAATATAGAATTAACTATGTATCCGCCCGTATACTGTTCAGGTTTAGGTGTTCTTTAAATAAGCGATTTACTTATTTAAGTTACAAATGTAATTAAAGCAGCAAAATCAGAAAATTTATTGTTAATTTATTGTTAATTTTTGGTTAATTTTTTGTCTAAGTGGTTTCCTAAAAACTGACAAAATAAAATGGCAATTATCTGCTATCGACTAATTCCTTGACTGTATTTGTGTAAAATATACTCTAGGGCTTGATTAAGTACAGGGTTTTGGCTATGTCTAAACTGTCGAGTGCTGGGGTGGAGAAAGTCAATGTCGCCATTAAAAACAGTGGTCGTAATAAAACCGATCGCTATTGGGCGGAAAAAGCACTTGTGTCTCCAGAAACTTGGAATCGGTTTCGGACTGGCAAAGTAAGGATTAGTTTTGATAATTTTGTGACCTGCTGCAAAGTATTGGATCTTGATCCCAATGAGGTACGAGAACAAACAGTTGAACAACCAAACCTCAGCTTTTTGGGAAGAGATAGAGTCATAGAAAATTTGAATGCTCTAGCAAAGGCTAACCGAGTAATTGTGGTCTACGGTGTGGGTGGTCAGGGCAAGACGACTGTGGCTCAAAAATATTTGCAAGAGCTCGAAAGCAATGAGTATCAGGTTATTGAGCTATATATGCCCATTGATGCCACCAATATTTCTTCAGCTAAAAGCGTTTTAGACGAGTGGTTTAATCGAGACTTTCATGAAATATCTTCCTCACAGTTTCCCGTTACCTTAGACAGACTACGAAGGATACTTAAGGAGCGAAAACTCGCTATTTTAATTGACAATATCGAAAGCTTGCTGGATGAGAATGGGAAGTTCATTCCAGAGTATACTCAATATTTAGAGCTATTTAGCGTGTTATCCGATCACGCAACCCAATCCATTGTGATTGTGACCAGTCGATGCCGTTTACTAGAGTCTAGATTACGCAGCGTATACAACTATGCGATTCCGCCATTAAGTCAAACAGATTGGCAAGATTACTTTACCTATAGCAATGTGCTTTTTGATGAGAAGTCATTGGCAGAAATGCATAGTAAGTTGGGTGGAAATGCCAAAGCCATGACTAGTCTAAGTGGCGAAATCTATATGGGCTTCGATCGCAATGCTACAAATTTCTGGGAACAATGCGGGGCGGATATAATGGCTTCGGCAGATTTAAAAGATCTGGTGGTTGGTCATTTGGATCGGCTGCTAAAGTTAGAGCCATTAGCCTATAGCTTATTAAAGCGGATGGGTTGTTATCGTTATCAAAGTATTCCCCATATTCCGATTGAAGCTTTGTTCTATCAGTTATGGGATAGCCCTGAAGCAGAGCATATCAAAATTATTGAAGTTCTCAAAAATCGGTCTTTAGTGGAGTTAGTAAATGGAGAATATTCACTACACCCCCTTGTGCGTGCGGAAGCGGTGCATCTTCTCAAGCAAAATGAAGAAGAATTTACAAAAGCACATAGCAGTGCTGCTGATTTTTGGAAAGCTAAGGTTCAGTCTTTAGATACTGACAAAGATCTCCTTATGGCGTTTGAGCCATGCTATCACTACTTAGAAATTAACGATCTCAATAAAATTATAGAAATATTCTTGAACCCAGATCTCCTGAAAGATGGAAATCTTCACATGGCTTTTTATGGAAGACTTTCGCCAACTTTGGTGCTTGAGTTATTAGATAAAATAGAACAGAGAGCTTTACTTTTACCTCCAGAACAAGGTGTGCTAATTTTAGCTCAGGTAAAAAGGTTTCGCGGAAGCGCATACTTCTTCTCAGGAGAACCGCAGAAATCAGTTATAGACTTGGAAGCGACAATCAAAATTATTGAGCAAATCAACTCCAAACAATTAATACCTCTTCTGCTTTCGTGTGTTTTTCAAGCTTTTGCCTGCAAACTGGAATTGGGCGAGTTTGACGAAGCGCTTGTCCTGATTCAGCCCTATGTAGACAATATTGTTCGGTACAAATATACAGATCGCCCACTCGTGCGGCAATTATTCGTTTTTCAAGCTTTTACCTGCCAACTGGAATTGGATGAGTGTGAGGAAGCGATTGTACTAACTAAGCCCTATGTAGACAATATTGATCGGTACAAATATACAGATCACCCACTCATGCGGCAATTATTCACTGTTTATCCACAAATAGTTCAATCTTTCATGCTGGCTATGAAACTTGAGCATGATGCTTCGGTAGCATTGACTGAAGAGACTTACGAGGTTATTACAAATGGCTCATTATCTATGTATGACACTTCAAGAAGCCTTGCTTGCCTGTATCTTGGATTTGTATGCGTTATGAATAAAAGATTCGATCAAGCTCTGAAAATATACAACACAGCTTTACAATTTAGTCGTAAAGCTAGATACAGACAGCTTGAAAGCAAAGCCATGTATGGACTTGCAGAAGCCTATCGAAATATAGGAGATCTAACCAATGCGAAGGAGTTCTGTTTGCAAGCAAAAGATATCTTAACAAAGATAGAATCAAAGTTAGATCTGGCTAAGGTATTAGTAGAAGAAGCTTTGATTGCCAGTGAGATGCGGGAGCTTGGTTGTCAAGATAATTTTGAAATGGCGATCGCGCTTTTTACAGAATTAAATGCTCCCAAACAAGTAGAAAGAGTCAGAAAATTAATGGGCTAATTTGTAAGTGGTAGTTTACCAAGGATGCGTGACATTTCATTGGAGTGCTATAGCAAATACTCTATTAGGACTTACGCAATAGCCCAGTAATAAATTACGGGCTGAAAGCTTAAACCCGTTGAAACGGGTTAATCAGAGTAACCTTCTTAGTCTGCTTTAGCTGACTTTAGCTTTGAGCCAAGAACTTGAGTTCTTGGTTGATTTGCGTAAGTCCTATCTATAAAAATTGCTGAATTGTGGCATTGAGGATTCTTAACTTAACTGGTTTAGCCAGATATGCGTTTGCTCCCGCCTTTAGACATCTTTCGCGAGCGCTTTCCATTGTCAGAGCAGTTAGGAATGAAAAATAAATAACTTATGCATTTTGAGGAATGGCTCTATAGTTCCATTTAGGAAGATATTCATCAAAAACAATAGGTAGATTTTCTTTGAAACCATCCATAACCTTTCTACCCT
>JBIKYZ010000077.1:0-19346 GCA_044354985.1 Pseudanabaena sp.
AGCCATTCATAGCACGCTTGCTCATCTAGCAATTGGGTTAGGGGAAATTTGATCATCTTAATCTCTGAAAATTCAAAACGACTTACTCCTATTTTGCCATTTCACCTATTTACCCAGATGAGCCACTGGAGTATATTTGGAAAAATCGCGACGATTGGTACTTTGGTGTCGATATGGGTATCTATCACACCACTGGCGCAAGTCCGAGAGTGCCAGTAGTTCCTGATGGCTTTTTGAGCTTAGGTGTGGAGCGGCGTAAAAATGGCGGCTCGCGGAGTAGCTATGTGATGTGGGAAGAATTCGATACTGCACCGATTTTGACGCTAGAAGTTGTATCTCATACCTATGGTGGTGAATATGAGAAGAAATTAGATATTTACCGAAAATTAGGTGTTAAATATTATGTAATTTACAATCCTCAATTCTGGCGGCGTGATGGACATTTGCCATTTGAGGTTTATAAATTAGTTGATGGCAGTTATCAATTACAGATTGGTGAACCATTGTGGATGCCAGAGATCGGCTTAGGGATTGGGCGCTGTGTGTTGCCCTGCGATCGCTTTAGGCGTGAAGTTTTAAGCTGGTTTGATGTGCATGGACAGCGTTATCTCACTACTGATGAACAGGCTGATATTGAGCGGCAACGGGCAAATACTGCACAAGAACAAATTGATCTATTATTAGCAAAATTGCGATCTCTTGGTATTTCTGAGGAGTAAAACGTCACAATGAAATCGAGATCGCGCTAAATGTAAAATAGGTTTAGCTCATATTGTCGTGAAACCATGCCCGTACCCGTAGAACAGTTACTTAACTCCGAAATCCTTAAACCAGCACGTTATCTTGGCAACGAGTTTGGTGCAGTGCGTAAACCTTGGGACAATGCGATCGTGCGCTGGTCGCTCACCTATCCTGAAATTTATGAGGTGGGTGCATCAAACTTGGGGCATATCATCCTTTACAGCATTATTAATTCTAAGGACGGTCAGCTATGCGATCGCGCCTATTTACCTGCACCTGATTTATCGGCAAAACTACGCGAAACTAAGACTGATTTGTTTGCCGTTGAGTCAAAGCGATCGCTGCGCGAATTTGACATTTTGGGCTTTAGTCTTAGCTATGAGCTAGGTGCAACCAATGTTTTAGAAATGTTGGATCTGGCGAATATTCCGATGACATGGCTAGAAAGGAGTGAGTTAAGTATTGAAGATTGTCCATTAATCTTTGCAGGGGGACAAACTGCTACTTCTAACCCTGAGCCATACGCCGACTTCTTTGATTTCTTTGCTCTCGGTGATGGAGAAGAATTATTACCTGAAATTGGTGAAGTTCTTAAAGATTCCAAATTAGCAGGTAAAACTCGTCGCGAAACTTTGTTAGCTCTTGCTAATGAAGTTGATGGCGTATATGTGCCTGAATTTTATGACATGGATATCAAGACTGGCGCGATCGCACCTAATCGCAATGATGTCTCACCTCGCGCCCTGCGTCGGGTCGCCACACCGATGCCCGAACATAGCATTGGACTAGTTCCCTTAGTGGAAACTGTTCACGATCGCCTGACTATCGAAATTCGGCGCGGCTGCACTCGTGGCTGTCGTTTTTGCCAACCAGGGATGCTCACTCGTCCCGCCCGTGATGTCGATCCTGAGAAGGTTGTGGATACGATTGAGAAAGCACTGCGGGAGACAGGATACAACGAGTTCTCTTTACTTTCTCTCTCTTGTTCCGATTATCTGGCGCTGCCATCGGTGGGCGTACAGATTAAAAATCGCTTTAAAGATGAACATATAACCCTCTCATTGCCTAGCCAGAGAGTCGATCGCTTTGATGAGAATATCGCGCATATGTTACGCAGTGGCGATGGTCGTCAACAGCAGGGGCTGACCTTTGCGCCTGAAGCAGGTACACAGCGTTTGCGTGATGTGATTAATAAGGGTTTGACCGATGAGGAACTGCTGCAAGGGATTAAAACAGCCTATACCCAAGGTTGGGACAAGGTAAAGCTCTATTTCATGATTGGCTTGCCGACGGAAACCGATGAAGATGTAATTGGGATTGTCGATACTGTGGCATGGTTGCAGAATGAATGTTCCGAAAAAGGGCGTAAGAAGCTATCGGTGAATATCACCATTTCTAATTTTACTCCCAAACCCCACACGCCTTTCCAGTGGCATACGGTTTCTAGTGGTGACTTTGTGCAGAAGCAGAAATTATTGCGCCAAGAGTTTCGTCGTTTATCTAATGTCAAAGTCAACTATACGGATATTCGCATTAGTGCGATGGAAGATTTTGTCGGACGGGGCGATCGCCGATTGGGTAAAGTCGTGCATCGGGCATGGCAACTGGGCGCGGGGATGGACTCATGGTTTGAGAATACGGAGAAGGCTTTTGGGGCATGGACTCAGGCGATCGCAGAGGCGGATCTGGTATGGGATGCGCCATCGTTAAAAATGCAAGATGATTTGCCTTGGGATCACGTTGATACGGGTATCGATAAGCAATGGCTGATCGAAGACTGGGAAAGGGCGATCGCGGCTCAAATTGTGCCTGACTGTTCCTTTGGTGGCTGCTCTGCTTGTGGAGTTTGTGGTCCCGCCTTTGGACATAACATCGTGATTCCACCACCCGAAATCCCGCCGATTTCCTTAGAGAAGCCGATCGTTCCGCCCAGAGTCCAGCGCGTCCGTCTCAAGTTTGGCAAGCTTGGCGACATGAGCCTGATTTCCCATCTTGATTTACATCGGTTCTTCCAACGTGCTGCCCGCCGTGCTGCCATACCTGTCGCTCATACTGAGGGTTTTAATCCATTACCGCGTATTTCCATTGCTAAGGCTCTGCCCCTCGGTCAAACTAGCAATGCCGAATTTGTGGATTTTGAATTAACGGCACATATTCCCATTGCCGAGTTTCAGCAACGTTTTAGTGCGGAACTTGATAGCGACTTACCGATTTATGCGATCGAAGAAGTGGAAGTGCATTCACCATCATTAGATTCCATTCTCGAAGTTGCGGAATATACACTAACGCTTGCTTTTATTACGCCCAAAGAGCGCAATGCTGCCGACATTATGGATTTGCTCGAAGGCACAGGTTACTGTGTCCTCGCAACAACTTCGATCCAAATGCCGAAAGTCTCAAAATCGGGACGAAATCAAATGTTGGAATTACGCGATCGCATTTTTGCAATTAATGTCACTAATCCCGATCCTGAATTTCCGAAAATTCATTTCATGGGTAGTTGCAAACCAGACAGCAATCTTAAACCTGAGTATGTGGTTTATATGATGAATAAATATCTTGCCGAAGAGGATGAAGTGAAGTTAGTCAAAGTGCATCGCGAGTCGATGCGTTAAGGAACTAGCAGCAATTCTTGGTGGCGCGGATTTGCCGCTCCACCAAGAATTGCTTATTCAATGGTAATGTAAACCAAAAGCGGGAACCGATATTAATCTCACCAGTTACCCCGATCGCTCCACCATGAGCTTGGACAATTTGCCGACAAATGTATAGACCAAGACCAAGACTAAGCGATCGGCGATTAAGTTTGGTTTGATGCTTGCCCTGCGCGTAAAGTTCAAATAGATGTTCACTTTGTTCATTAGTCATACCTACGCCATTATCAGAAACCTCACAAAGAAGCTTATTCTCAGCGTTTATCTGCGCCGAAATTGTGAGTTTGAGATTTGGTGGATTATGTTTGATCGCATTAGCAATCAGATTTTGAAAAACTCGGCAGACATGAGCAGCATCAGCGCAAACAAGTGGCAATTCGGGCGCAATTTGCACAACAACTTCTGCTTCTTCTTTATCTAAAAGTGGTTGCAGATCATCGATCGCAGCTTGGATGACTTCCATAATCGCCACAGGTTGAGGATGAATGATAATTCCATGGACATCGTTCACATGGGACTCCAGCAATGAGTTGATTAATGCTAACTGCCGATTGCCACTTTGTTGCATTCTTTCAAGCGTCGATTGTGGTAACAGAATATTTGTGTCAACGCTGCTTGCTGTCTTCGCCAAATTATCCAATACCATCAATAAACCTGTTACAGGATTCCGCAGGTCGTGTGAAACTGCATGGAGAAAGATTGTTAAGGATTCTTCGGCACGTTTGCGATCGCTAATTTCAGTTTGCAAATCCAGATTTTGAGACTCGATAGTCTGGCGTTGTTTCGCGATCGTTAAATGGGTACGAATTCTCACTAAAACCTCTTCATGCTCAAAAGGTTTAGTCACATAGTCCACAGCCCCCAAGGATAAACCGCGCACTTTATCCACTGTTTCTGAGAGCGCAGTCATAAAAATAATCGGAATCTTTACGGTTTCAGCATTGCTCTTGAGCCTTTGACAAGTCTCAAAGCCATCGATACCTGGCATCATCACATCTAACAAGATCAGATCGGGCTTGACATATTCAGTCTGCTCGATCGCACTTTCTCCATCGGTTGCCACCAAGACTCGTAGCCCCACATCTCGCAGCAAGTTCACCAACACACTCAAGTTGGTGGGATTGTCATCGACAACCAACACACAACCATCTAAGGAATGACATAAACTTGATATTTCAAGAGATTTGTCTGTGTTTTTAATGGAATCGATTGGAAGGCGATCGCTCATAAAGTTAGGCTGTAGTTAAGCCCAATTATGGCAGCTTTTTATCCCAAAACACAAAATGGCATAGCCATTTTGCGTTTTTAAAACCCTTACGGGGTTTGGTTTTTAATTCACAAAAGTGTGACAACACTTTTGTGAATTGGTGTAAAAGGTTTGGGCAGGACATAAACCCCCAAATAAGAGTGGCGGCGCTTCGCGCCGCCACTCTTATTTGGGGTTACACAAACTTGCCGATAGCGATCGCCCAGTCCCACCACGCCGCAGCATGATTAACTCTGCACCAATACTAACCGCGATCTCCGCAGGGGTTAAAGCCCCGATATCTAGACCAATCGGCGCATAGATAGATTTAAGTTTATCCTCAGAGATTCCCATTTGTTTAGTTTGCTCGTACACCTGCATCACCCTTCTCTCACTGCCAATCATGCCAATATAAGCACAGGGTAAATTGCGATTTAGTAAAGCCATTAAAGCATCCAAATCATAACGATAGCCTCGTGTGACTAGAGCCACATGGAGACTCGGATGATTTGAGAATGCTTCCAAAGCTTGCTCGATATTAGAATAGATAAAATCAGCTTGTGGATATCTCTCTGAATTTGCCCATTCAGGACGATCATCCTGAATCGCAATCTGAAAGCCGACTAAATGCGCGACCCGCGCAAGCTGTTCCCCCACATGCCCAGCCCCCACAATCAGCAACATCGGCTCAGGCTCCAAGACCTCAATAAAAAACTCCGAATCTTTTTCCTTTTTCCTTTCTCCTTTTTCCTTGATCAAGTATGGATATCCATCAGCAAAAGGAGTAACCAAAGTAACCGATAGCCCTAATTTTAATTCTGTCAGTATCTGCTGCGCGATCGCGATCGCCACATCTCCCTGCCACCGCTCCAAAAGAACCTCCATCCAACCACCGCAAACTCCCTCAGTCTGACGCTTGGGCGATCCAGTTAGGTCAATTTCAATCCGTCTTTTCTCCCCCGTTTGTAGAACTTCCCTTGCTTGAACGATTACCTTTGCCTCTCCTGCACCACCACCAATCGTATCAATGCTGCGATCGCAGGTAATTAGCATTTTCGCGCCCACCTCTCTCGGTACAGAACCCTTAGTGCTAATTACCGTTGCCACAACCACAGCGCCTTGACTAAGTAATGATAGAAGCTCTGCGTAGATCATACTTGCAGAGCCGATAAAGAAGTCTCTTTCACTGACTCGATCGCCCAGAGAGTTGCTTCAGGTGTGGCAGGAAGCGCCAAGGGCACATAGTCAGCATTACCGAAGGCGGCGACAGCATTGCGAATTGCTTCCCTTACGGATATCGCTAGCATAAATGGAGGCTCACCGATCGCTTTACTGCCAAAAATTACGCCATCTTGAGCGGCGCGTTCTAATAGATTGACATTGAACTGTTCGGGGATTTCGCTAACGGTAGGGATTTTGTATGTACTTGGCGCATAGGTCAGCAATCGACCGATTTTATCCCAGACTAGTTCCTCCATAGTCAGCCAACCCATACCCTGTACAAAGCCTCCTTCGATCTGACCTTTATCAATCAATGGATTAATCGATTCGCCAGCATCTTGGACAAGATCCACCTGTCGCAGTTTAAATGTGCCCGTGAATCCATCGACTTCCACTTCACTCACCGCCGCACCGTAAGAGAAGTAATAAAATGGACGACCTTTGTTTAGCTTGGCATCCCAAAAAATATTTGGGGTACGATAGAAGCCATTTGCCGAGAGACTAATCCGCTCATTATAGGTTTGTTTCACTACTTCTTCAAAAGCGATCCTTGCGGTGGGATAGGTGCGGCAGTAAATCCAATCATCCTCGAAAACAAGATCTTCGGGGGCATCAAGATTGAGCATTTTTACAGCCACAGTTGACATGCGTTTCCGCAGGATTTCACAGGCATCTTTAACTGCTTGACCATTGAGATCGGAGCCACTAGAAGCCGCTGTTGCAGAAGTGTTTGGGACTTTATCGGTACTTGTGGGCATGATCCGAAAGCGATCCAGTTTGACCCCAAGGGACTTGGCGGCGACTTGGAGCATTTTGGTGTGCAGCCCCTGTCCCATTTCTGTGCCACCGTGATTTACCTGAATGCTGCCATCGGTATAGATGAGAACTAAAGCACCTGCTTGGTTGTACTCGGTTTTGGTGAAGGAAATCCCGAACTTAACAGGCGTAATCGCAATGCCGCGTTTTTTGTAGGGACTAGTTTGATTGAATTGCGTGATTTGGGCTTGCCGATCGCTAAAATTCGATTTTTCCTTAGCTTCAGTCCATACCAGATCGATGCGGTTATCAACTATATCCTGTCCATAGTGAGTAGTGCCAGTTTCGCCAGTCCCATGATAGAAGTTCCGTTCGCGGACGACTTCGGGCGACAAACCAAGATTACGCGCGATGCGATCGATTACTTCCTCGCAAACTACCATGCCCTGTGGTCCACCAAAACCGCGATAGGCGGTATTAGAAACTCGATGGGTTTTGGCAATCCATCCTTGTACTTCTAAATTGGGAATGTAGTAGGCGTTATCGATATGCATCATCGCCCGCATGATGATCGGTGGTGACAGGTCAAGGCTCCAACCTCCATCTGCATATAGCTCAGCTTTGAGCGCCGTAATTAGCCCATCATTGGTAAAGCCAACTTGATATTTGCCTAAAAAGTTATGCCGCTTGCCTGTAACGATCATGTCTTGATGTCGGCGTAAACTTACTCTGGCAGGACGACCAGTTTTATAGGCTGCCAAAGCTGCTGCGGCTGCAAAGGGGTTAGCCTGAGACTCTTTACCGCCAAATGCGCCGCCCATCCGCAGACAGGTGACGACAATATGACTACTGGGCAATCCTAATACCCGCGCTACGATTACTTGAGTTTCACTGGGATGTTGGGTAGAGCTATAGACTTTATAGCCATTCTCTCCATCAGGAATTGCCCAACTGGTATGGGTTTCCAAATAGAAATGATCCTGTCCACCGACTTCTAGTTCGCCTTCAAGGGTGCGATCGCATTCTTGAAAAGCCGTCTCAGGTTCACCGCGCTTAATAGCCTGTTTTTTAAGATGGTAACTCTCCGCAGCGATCGCTTCTTGAATAGTGATAATTGCTGGAAGAGGCTCATATTCGACAATCACTTTGGCAGCAGCTTGACGAGCCGCATCTTCAGTCTCACCGACTGCCCAAACTACCACCTGTCCCCAATAGCTCACCTCATCGGTGGGGAGCAATACTTCATCGTGAATGATTACACCCGTATTGTTTTCACCTATTACATCATCCGCCGTCAGGATCGTCACCAAACCTGCAACTTCATAGGCTGCGGTACAGTCAAGCTTGGTGATTTTGGCATGGGCATGGGGCGACAGCACAGGATAAAGGGAAAGCATTCCTGCGGGGAGACGTTGATCGTCTGTATAGACAGCACTGCCGCTAACATGACCTGCGGCGCTTTCGTGGCTTTTTTTGTTACTGACTTTTTGATCTGTAATCGTCATTTTGTATTCCTTCCATATCTACAAAAAATCCATCACATACCAGTTGAGGCTTTGCCTCAACTGGTATCTTCAACTATGCTCAACAAAAAACTTCTCAAATAGATTCCCTACTAGCATCTTGCGATAGTCCGCACTTCCACGCAGATCGCTAAGAGGTGTAAATACTTCACGCAGAGCAGGCTTCACCGATCGCACAGTTTCCATTGTCCAAGATTGTCCGATGAGCATCTCTTCGATCGCGATCGCTCTAATTGGAGTTGCCGCGACTCCACCATAGGCAAGACGTGCATGGAGAATTTTTTGCTCGGCATCTAGATCAATCACAAAAGCCGCTGCCACGATACTGATATCGTCAGTGCCGCGCTTGCCTATTTTGTAGGACTGACTGAGACGTTTAGTTGCCCCAGAGGCGATCGCTTTGGGGATTGTCACGGAATGGATAATTTCGCCTTGCTTCAGTTCTGTTTGCCGATAGCCCTTAAAGAAGTCAGCTAATGGCAAACTGCGATCGCCTTCAACACTAGCTAACTTTAAGCTTGCATCAAGGGCTAACAACACAGGTGGCAAATCGCCAATGGGAGAAGCCGTGCCAATATTGCCGCCCAAGGTTGCCCGATTGCGGATCTGCCTTGCTGCAAACCAATGCAGCATTTCATCAAGGCTAGGGAAAACACCATGCAGCAAATCTTCAATATGACTGAGGGGAACCGCCGCGCCAATTTCTACATGGTCATCGGTTTGATTAATCTGCTTTAGTTCTTCAATAGCTTCCAAGGAAATCAGCACTGGATAAGTCCGACGATGCCAACTCATTTCTAAGCCCAAATCCGTTGCACCAGCTACTAAGGTCGCTTCGGGATATTGCTGAAGTAATTGCAGTGCTTCTGACAGCTCTGTGGGGCGATAAAATAGCTGCTGCGCATTTACATAGGCGATCGCAGCCAAATCGCAAGTTTTTTGAGCTAGCTCAGTGCTGAATTGATCATCGGGAATTGTTGCCGCTAATTGTTGCGCTGCTTTGCGGATTGGTATATAGCCTGTGCAGCGACAGAGATTGCCCTCAATACAGATGTCATTGCTCAAGCTGCCATTGTAGTAAGCGGCAAACATACTCATGATGAAGCCAGGAGTGCAATAGCCACATTGCGATCCTGCCGTTTCTACCATCGCGGCTTGGACTGGGTGCAGTTGCTCATTGGCGATACCCTCGGCAGTAATCACCTCCCGTCCTGCGATCGCGCCGATGGGAACTAAGCAACTATTTACAGCTTGATATTGCGGCTGACCATGACTATCTTTACCAATGATAGTGACTGTACAAGCACCGCAGTCACCATCACCACAGCCTTCTTTGGTTCCCACATAGCCTTTTTGTCGTAAATAGTGCAGCAGGGTGGTCGTGGGCGCAATATCTTTAACGCGAGAATTTGTACCGTTAAGGGTAAATGTAAAATCAGTTACGGAAATAGGGTTTACCTGTTGAGTCACGGGAATATCTCTGCTGGTGTAACAAATTGACAGGCTGATATAAATTAATTAATTAACGAATAGACTTTGCTTAAAGTGCGCCAAGATACAAAAAAGAATAATTAGTGTGACGCGGCTACGCCGCGCCACACTAAAGACAAAACTAACACCGCATGAAATTGGGTTTATATTATGAATAGTTAAACTCAGCTACTCATCTATGAATATCCGCATTGGCAATGGTTATGACCTACATCGACTCGTTAGCGATCGCAAGCTAATCCTTGGAGGTGTCGAAATTCCTTACGAAAAAGGACTACTAGGACATAGCGATGCCGATGTGCTGACCCATGCGATCATGGATGCCATGCTTGGAGCGCTTGCCCTTGGCGATATTGGTCATTATTTCCCACCCACTGACCCCAAATGGGCAGGAGCCGATAGCATCATGCTATTGCAGCAAGTACAGGAACTTATCGGGGCACAGGGTTGGCGCGTAAATAATCTTGACTCCATGGTGATTGCCGAAGCGCCCAAACTCAAACCACATATTAAAGCAATGCGCGATCGCCTAGCCCAAGCAATGAATTTGCCAATTGATTGTGTCAGCGTCAAGGCAACCACAAATGAGGGTATGGATGCGATCGGGCAAAAAGAAGCGATCGCCGTTCACGCCGTAGTTTTATTGGTGAAGAGCTAAAAGCTATTAGCTATTGTTGATTGTGTTTATTTTAAAATTTATCTTTTAAGGAAAAGAGCGATCGTGAAAAGAAGTATGCAGAAACGAACTAAGGTTAAAAAGTGGAAAGCAGTTGTATTACTGTTAATCATCGGCATGTGTTCGCTGCTGCTTTGGGGTTGTGCGATCGAGCCAGAAACTATCAAAAATCGTTTAGTGGTTCCTCTCGATAATGACATCAAAACCTTTAATCCAGTTCTAATTCAGGAAGCTTATAGTGGCATTGCGATCGGCTATATACTCACTGGAATGCTCACTGAGAATCCACTTACCAAAGAGGTTGAACCTGAATTAGCCGAGAAATGGGAATTTCAACAGGAAGGTAAACAACTGATTTTCACGATGCGCCCTGATTTGAAATGGTCAGATGGACAACCACTCACTGTTGATGATGTTTTATTTACCTATCAAAATGTGATCTTCAATGAGAAAATTCCCACGGGCATTCGTGATGTCCTGCGAGTCGGGCAATCACAAACTCTTCCCAAAGTTGAGAAGCTCGACGATCGCCGTATTTCCTTCTTCCTTAGCGAACCCTTCGCACCTGCTTTACGCACCATCGGTGGGATTGGTATTTTACCTAAACATGTTTTTGAACCCACCCTCAAGGAAGTTCCTAATCAAAAGTTAAAGTTTTTAGAAACATGGGCTCTCAGTACGCCTGTCAATAAGCTAGTTGGCAGTGGTCCCTATATAATCCAAGAATATCGCCCTTCTGAACGCATCATCTATAAACCTAATCCCTATTACTGGAAAAAGGGATTTCCCTATATCAAACAATTTGTAATGCAGATTGTGGAATCTCCAGATACGGCTCTATTGAGATTCCGTTCAGGTGATCTGGACATGTATCGACTACGAGGCGAAGACTACCAATTGCTAAAGCGTTTTGAACAGCGCGATCGCTACAAAATCTATAATGCTGGGCCAATGACGGGGCAATCATTCATCATGTTCAACTTGAATAAGGGTAAAAACCCTAAGACTAATGAGCCTTTTGTTGATCCGAAAAAGTCAAAATGGTTTAATGATGTTATCTTCCGTCGCGCTATAGCCTATGCGATCAATCGCGAAGCGATAATTACCAATCTGTCAAGAGGCTTAGCTCAAACCCAAAACTCACCAGTTTCTATCCCTAGTCCCTATTTCTTCCCGCCCGAAAAAGGACTTAAAGTTTATGATTATCAGCCTGAAAAGTCAAAAGAGATTCTTTTGCAAGCAGGATATAAATATAATTCTGAGCAACAACTTCTGGATGCTCAAGGTAATCTGGTGCGGTTTACTTTACTTGCTCCTGTGGGTGGAAGAGTGGCGGTGGGAGCGCAAATTAAGAGCGATTTAGAAAAAATTGGCATGAAAATTGACTTCACTCCCGTTGATTTTCGGATTATCTCCGATAAGCTCGACAACTCCAAGCAATGGGATGCGACAATTCTTGGGTTTACAGGAGGTGCGGAACCTAATAGTGCGATTAATCTTTGGGCAACTGATGGTGATTCCCATATGTTTAATAAGGGACCTGCGGGGGATGAGCAACCTTTCCCAGGTCGTGAAGTTGCTGATTGGGAAAAGAAAATCCATTCTTTAATGATCCAAGGTGCACAGGAACTAGATGAAACTAAGCGCAAGGCTATCTATGCCGAATATCAACAATTGGTTCAGGAACAATTACCACTAATCCATTTAACGATGTCCCTATACTTAGTTGCTGTACGCGATCGCGTTGAGAATGCCCAACCCTCAGCATTAGCTGGTAGTACTGGCGTGACGGGAGCATTGTGGAATCTAGAACAATTGAAATTGAAGTCCTAGAAAAGTTACAGCGCTTTGCGCTCCAACCCAAACCAATTGAAACTGTATGTCGGACACTCAGCCAAAACTTAATGATCCTTCTGTTACGGTAACGATCGCTAGACGAGTCAAACCAGAATGCAAAGATGAATTTGAAGCTTTTTTGACTGGAGTTACCAATGCTTGTGGACAATTTTCTGGTTATTTGGGTAGCAATGTATTTCGTCCAGTCAATGCCGATGACCCAGAATATCGCATCATTTTTAAGTTCGATCGCTTAAGCAATTTACGACAGTGGGAAGCCTCGGCAGAGCGCCAGTACTGGTTTGCGATCGCTGAGCCTCTCACCGTGAGTCCCCCGCAGATTCAGGTGTTAACTGGTTTAGAAACTTGGTTTACGCTACCAGGGAAACCCGCGATCGCACCACCGCCTCGCTTTAAGATGGCTTTGGTGACTTGGCTTGCTGTTTTTCCCTTGATTACGATGATTTCTGCGGTTTTTCAACAACTTTTGGGGATGTTGCCTTTAGTGTTGCGGGTGGCAGTCGTGACAGCGATCGCAGTGCCCACGATGACCTATCTGCTGATGCCCCAGATGACAAGGTTGTTTTCTTGGTGGCTATATCCTTCTACGGAAATGACCTTACCAACCAAGAATGATATTCCTGCGATCGCTGAAAATTCTCAAGCGATTCCACTACCTAATTTACAAGCCCCAAACGAGGAAAAGCAGCAGATTGCTATTTCCCTAAATTCCTAATATGGCTGTCGCCAGACATACATAAAACCAAAAAGAGAAATTGCGGCGCTTCGCGCCGCAATTTCTCTTTTTGGTTTTATAAAGGATAGATTTTAATTGGGAGTAGTCGCATCAGTTCTTGACCTAGTCGATAGGCTTGCGTGTCATACATAGGTAGCTCGATCGCAGCAGGAAGACTTTGCATAAAGCGTCGAGCCAGCTCTAGATCACAGCCAGAAATATTTTTTAGCTTATTTCCAGCATCAAGCAACACACTGGAATTGAGAGGTGGCTTGGCGCGTAACTGCCAACGTTTTGGCAAATGGAGATTGCCTAACTCGATGCGCCTTAGTCCTGAGATAGAAGCTAAAAGCGTTAAGCGATCGCCTACTTTCATCACCTCATCATCGGAAGGCATATAAAACTCACGATGTCCATCGGCTTTAGAGGCACTAGTCTTGAGATAAACTGGTACAACAGTATAGCCATAGGCGATTTGCGAAAGATTTTTGCCGATCAATGTATCATTCTCCACAATGATATATTCAGCAACTAAAACGGTGCGCTGATTGAGCCGAAACAGACTCAACATATTCTCGCCAAAAGCGGCTCCTGCAAAGGCTTCGGCAGAAAGAGCATAGGCGCAAAAAGATTGAGAACTTGGCAAAAGTTCCGCTAAGTTTTCGCTGAAATAGCGATCGTAGGTACGGATCGCGAGGTTCATTTGCCGATTGATTTTTTTAGCCGCATCGCGTGCTAGCAAAGCCGCTTCGAGATTAAGCATTTGATCGTCGGTGACGGAGAGAATACTTTTCGCTTTGGTAAGATTCGTTTTCGATAATTCTTCGATGATATTGCCAGTGAACCAAGGCACTTTGTCCGCAAGATCGCAGTCGTGAGGATTCTCACTGACAATCACAAATGGAATTTGCAATTTGAATAGAAGATCGGCAATTCTCTGTCCTAGTCTCCCAAACCCAATCAGGACAATATGATCGCGGGTGGGCAAAGGTAGCGATCGCTTAAAAAATTCAAACTTGGAACTGAGAATACTATCGGCTATCAATCCGACTACACCTAAAACAAAGAGTAAACTAATCAAAGTAATCGACAAGCAAAATATCACCACCCACAGAGGTACTTGGTCTTCGCCAAGTCCACCAAAGACATCACCAAATCCACCTAGCAACAAAATCATGCTTGCGGAAATTGCCTTTTGCCATGAAATATTCGGCACATTCAAGAATAAAACTACGGAGCTAATTCCCCAAAGTGTAATTGCGGTAATAATTCCCCATAGAATTAAGCGGCGCGATCGCACTGCTTGAAACCAAGCGACAAGCTGATGCCATTTAGTCTTCCAAAATACGGAACCTGTAATTTTTTGGATTAGCTGATTGATTTTCTGAAAAGAGGAAGAACCCTTATGTAAAGGACGCTCCGTTAGCTCTGAATATTGTCGGCTCGTCGTGGAGAAATCGTTTTCGACAAATTCAATGAAGGCTACTTTATCGCCAACTTGGACAATGGTATCAGGCTCCCATTGAAAGAATAAGCGCTCGGAATTAGGATCGGCAATACTCAAAAGCCGCGCATTTTTTTTGTGTAATAGATAAGCTGGTGTTCTCAAAAAACGATAGTCATCTGACTTGATCGAGCGTTCCACTATCCTTAATTTGCGATCGCCTAATTGAAATAGTCCTAAAGTGCCTTCGCCTAAGCCTGCTACTGCAAAGGCTGCGGCAGGTAAATCTACAGGATCGAGGGCTACGAAGTTTCCTAGTTGCTCTTTTAGTAATTGATTAAGATTTTGCCGAGAGGAGCGTACAACAATATGCACATTGGGGTTGAGGCGACGGGCAGCGATCGCAGTTTCGATATTTACATTCTCGTTGCTAGTAACTAGCAAGATCCCTCGACAGCTATCGATTCCTGCCTTGAGCAATACTTCAGAACGCCGACAATCTCCCACAATTATGGGTTGATCGAGCAATTCTGAGAAGCGATCGAATTCCATAATCTCAGGCTGAACTCGATCGATCGCACAGATCTTCACTTCATATTCGCGATAGGTAAATTTCTTTAAGTTGAATACGGAATGCTGTCCGAGGCTGCCCAAGCCACAAACGATAAAGCGATCGCAGATGCTCTCATGATCTGAGCTTAAGTTTATAGTTGTCTTTTGTTGCTCTTTCTCTGTAATTTCCTCTGATGCTCTCTCTTGCTCGAACTCAATTCTCTCGATCCATTGTGGTAATGGCTGTCCAAACCAGAATGCATAAATTCGCGCCGCCTTAAAATTTCGGTCTTCATAGTCATAGCAACATTTGGCGATCGCCTCTACTAACAACTGGCGATCGCCAAAATTGGTGGACTCTAGCAAGATATGTAATTCTTTGCGCTTTTGCCTGACTGTGACATTTACTTTGATTTCTAGGTCAAGTAAGCAAGTTTTGATGAGTGGTGCAAGCGATCGCATTCTTTATTCACTTTCTCAATCTAATAAATTCGCCAAAAGTTTAATCATAAACCATGAATATTAATAGAAGGTTATCTTAACTCGTTAGTAAGGGTTTTGGTTCGTTGCTATTAGAACTTATTCGTAATATGGATATATTCCCAAAATTTCGGGAGGGTTGATAGATTCATGTATAGGGCTAAGACTGATTGTCTTTTCAATCACTGTCCAGTCTTCTTTGGAAATCACAACTACGTCATTTTCTGAGCCTTTAATCATGACTGGTTTATTGTTTGCGTTGACCTGATTAATTAGATTATTAAAGTTTTCCGTAGCTTCTTGAAGTAGGAAGTAATCCATATTGTTCCTCTATTTAAATGATGTGATTGTGTGGTAGTAAATTTTTAGGGACTGAGCAATATTTCAGGCTAAGTCTTTCCATGCTTCATTTTCTTCTTCGCTAAGCCAATCTTTTGATAATGATGATTCGAGTAATGGAGGTTGTTTCCTAGTTTCCATAAAGTCATCTGAGAAGCGATCAAGGCTATTCCAGAAGGTTTGCCAAGGGTTGTTTTTGGGAATAAGGATGATAGCGTTGCCGACTTTTTTGATATAGACTTCTTCGCCGACTAGTTGAAAGCCGTCTGGTAATATGGCTAGTTGTTCGTTGCCTTGCATTCTGAGTTTGGCTGTGTTCATGGATTTGTTCTCCTAAATTTGTTTTGAATTATGCAACGATTTGATAAATTACGGGGCGATAACGTGGTTTTGGAATAGTTTTGTTTTCTGCTTTTGCGGCTTCTAGCCATGCGGTTTTAGCAAGAATTACTTCATGGAGGGCTTGTTGTGGAGTTTCGCCGATCGCTGAGCAATATTTTAAATCAGGGATATCGGCAATATATGCCTCATCTTCTTCGCTATAAAAAATGTTGATGTGATAGTCTTTCATGGTTATTCTCCTAGTTGTAGGTTGTACTGTTCGATGAGTTGTAAAAACTGTTTGACTTGATAGGGTTTGGCTTTGCCGCCAAAGTTTTGGATGTTGATTGGTTCGGGGATGTCGGAACGGGTAAAAATATGGTGACTTCCGTTGATGCGCGATAGTCGAAATCCAAAGGCTTCGATGAGTGTAACCATGTCGTCAAAGGAGACGTTTTTAGTTCCTGTCAATATTTTTTCTAGTAGCTTCTTTTTTTTGCTCATGTCATGATTTCTCTCCTGCCTTACATTTCTGATAACCAAGCATTGATTTTAGCGATGAGTTCTTGGGTGGTTTGTCCTCCTGTGAATAGGCGTATTTGGATTGACTCTGTTAGGTTTTGGCAGAGTTTCACAATCGCCTCATTAGCACTATTACCAAAAAGGGCGATCGCTAATTTCTCGAAACCAAGCTCGAACTTTAGATTAAGTAATTCACGCTCTAAGCAAGAGACATCTTGAACTACTGGAATCCTACGACCGATAGAGTTAAAAATTTTGTTGGTTAATTTCTTTGCAATTACATTAGGATCGCTTTCTTGTTCAAGATGGCGGACATCGACAACTAAACAGCGTATTTCGGGATGATCGGTATTGCGATCAAGTGCTTCTTGTATTGCATCACGATCAAAGTCTTGTCTAAACAAATAATTATGATCTAACAAGTTCTCATTAACTTGACTAGATTCAAAATCACAAGACTTCCAAATCTCAAGGAAATTTTTATAGTTAGTAATGGAGGTTACTTCTGACAGGGATTTTTTAATGTACTGTCTATCAGAATCAGAATAAACATTAGGATGATGTTTACTCAACAAGTATTCTGAGATAAAAGCAGTTAGTACATCTTTATCACCTATACCAAACTTACTTAAACAGTAAAGAACTGTATGTCTTTTAACATTATATAAATGGAGTAAATAAATTTTGTCATCATCTCTTTTGACAGGAAAAATACTACCAAAGCGTTGTTCTATTTGGTCTAAATCTTCCTGACTGATTTCTTGCCACTGATTGAGCAATGATGTTAGTTTATCTATTATTTCAGAATCGCTAACGCCAATTTGTCTTAAGGAGTAGTAAATAAAGTTGAAATTTTTAAGATTCACAGGATTTTGAAAATCAAAAAGGATTTCAAGTGCTTTGTTATTTCGAGGATGTATTTTACATAGAAGTGTAGCGATTTCTAGTAAAAAGAGACTAGACTCACCTTCAGTTCTATTGTCTAAAATACTTAAAAGATTGTTTTCTAGTAAACTTTTTTCATCTTCATTTAAAACTGAGAGATTAGCATTGAGCAAGCTTGTAGTTACTTGTTTCTGATATTGTTCATTATCTAGATTAGCTAGATAAACATGAAGAAATAATATTGATACAGGATGACCTAAACAAATTTTATTTAGAACTATAGCAGTATAAATGCGGACACTCAATTCTAACTTTTCATCTTCAATTACATCAATCAATGCTTCTATAACTAAGTTATTATTGCCATGCATAGCAATATCTTGAATAAATTCAATAGCTAAGGTATAGCCATCTTCTCTATCCTCAATCAGCCTTAATAAAAAATCAATCGCCTCTTTTTTACCCTTAAATAGATCCTTGTCTTTTTGTAGGCAGTCTCTGAGCATATCAAAATGATAAAGTACTGTATTATAAAGAGAAATATCATTGACTTCTAGGTTGCTAAAAACAAAATAGTAATCAGAACTATAGATACAGTAATCATGAAAAAGTGTATTGATGATAATCTCAAATGCCTTTTCATTTTTTATGTTAGCTTTAATCAATGCTCGTGCAATTCTGGCTTTGAAATTACTGTCAGGATCATCTAAAGATTTAACTAGATATTTTTGTATATCTTGATCATATCTATTTATTTCTAAACGTATGATATAGCTTCTTAACTTAATATCGCTAATTTCCGAATTACTTAATTCGTCCAAAATTGCAACACATTTTTGATCACGCGAGTCTTGTTGTATAATCAAATCTATGACTTCAATTTTTTCAGCTTCACTTTTACATTGATTAAGTTCTTCATATCGCTGAGATAGGATATTAATATTGTACTTTGAATCAATTTTGGCAAGAGTATTTTTGAGTACTGCTATAGCCTCATAGCATTCAGATTGAGACTGCTGCAAAGTAGCCTCTTTAATCCAATTTAGCGAGTGCAATTCAGTTTCATTTTCTTCAGTGGTATCTCGTAGCAATCGAATAGTTTCCTTTTGTTCTAAACTTTTAGCCTGTAAATCTGAAATCTTGACTTCAACAGCTCTAATAGCTTTTGGCACACTAGTGCATACTTTTTGATAAGTATCTAAAATATCGCCGTGTAATAATCCATCATTAGTAGAAATTTCTAGCCAGTGGATCAATCGGCTAACAAGCCATTCGCTAGGCTCAGAGATGTCTGCAATAATTTGAAGAATAGGAAATTCTTTTATAAATAAACTTTTAAATGCTTCTTTATCAACATTTTGTAGTGCATTAATTAACTGATCGTGCAAATCATATAACTTTTCTAGTGTCAAAAATTTGTGAGAACAGGTTAAAATTCTGATCGCTGAACTTGAAGTATCATAGCTAAATTCTTGCCATTGTTTTTCTGTCTTATTCCAGCACCCAAAAGCTTGTCCAATTAGATTATCGATAACTTTACCTGCTTCGTCAAAATTATAGAATTCCCTTGTCCCTTCTCCAACTAAGAATTGGGAGTGTTGAATATAAATCCCATCACAACCATCTTTATTGAAATTAAATAAGTTTGACATCAACAATTGCTTTTCTGATAGCAAAGTATTATCACTTCTTCCTAACCATAATAGAAATACTTCTTTCCATTTAGATTGAAAAACTCGATAACCATCTTCAAGAGGATTGTTGGCAACATGACTAAATAAGAATGAATGATCATCAATTACCAAGGCTGCAAAATATTCTTGAAAAGTGGCATGAAAGAAAGAATATACTTCTTCATCTTGATCGTTGCGATCAATCAAACTTAGCCAGCCCACATTACAAGCAAGATTGAATAGATCGCTA
>JBIKYZ010000292.1:0-5928 GCA_044354985.1 Pseudanabaena sp.
GACTCAATGATGATTTGACCGATAGTGGCTTGATTGCTATGAGTTGCGACCACAACACCACCCGAAATGCGTGGATCAAAACAAGCGACCCATTTAGTCGGATGTAACTCATGGACAAAGTAAGCATAGAGCCAGATCGGGGCGCGTCCTGATATGACAACACCACCACTAGTATCCACACTAGACGGTAGCTCTAAACCGATCATGTCAGATGGATTAATCACTCGATCTTGAGTAAGGATCTCGATCTCCAACTGCTGATATCGCAATCCATCAATAGAAATTTTAGCAGTGAGAGACAATTGTATTTTGGGAATAGTCATGAGCGATCGCCGCCGCAAGTTGCTTGTCATAAGTTTAGACTGTAAAAGCATAATTAGGTAAAATAGTTCATAATAGTCAAGAAACATTAAGAAAACGAATTCATAAATTAAAATAATTACATTTACTTCATCGCGTTAATTTTTTCTCTAGCAGTCTGAATTGCAATACTGTTATCGATAGAGGAAGTTATCGACAGAACTACCCCCCAAAATTTTGTCAATCCGTCTATTTTCTCGTCGTTTTTTTCGTTAATTGTGCTAACCGTAAGAATCCCGACAAAAATGCTAAATATTATGCAGAATGATTTCCACCTAGCGGTATATATGTATCCGCCAATGGGGAAAAGAAAAGAAAGTATGGCGGCGATCACCATGTTTTTCTGGGACAAATTATAGGTTTTTGCAAGTTCTTGATCTTGAGATTGGCGATCTATTTCTTCAAGTCGTTTTTGCAAGTCATTCTTATCTTCAGACATGAACTTAATCGGTATAGGTAATTCATTTACACTATATGGCATTATTGAAGAGGGGTATTCAATTAAATACTTAGTAAATATTTATGTCATCTGATTCTGATATCACCGCTATTTTTCAAATTGCACCGACTGTTCAAATCCTGCATTGGTTAGTACAGGGCAATCTAGCAAGTAGCATGAGTCGGGCGGCGAGATTTTGGGTGATTTTGGGGATAATTTATCGCGAACGCCTATTGCCCGATCAGTTTCGATATCCAGATCTACGCTATCGCCTTTACTCTCAACAACATCCCACCTCAGAAAAACTTAAAGCTGAATCTTTCGTGAATGGTTGTGGCGATCGCCATTGTATTTGTGCAAAGTCTTTAACGCATTGGTTACATCCCACCGATGTAATGAGATCGCAATTGCAGTCACTGACAGGGTTTGATCAGCAACAATGTGAAACTGAACTATCACAATTACCCTTTGCCACAGTGCATCGTTCCCTGCGGGGAGATTTGGAGAAATTGGCGCAACTTGGTTGGTTGAAAGCTCTCCCTAGAGGTGAGTTTCAAATTCTGTCCGTTGATCTTTTACCTCAATTACCATCTGATATTTATTTGGGATCTATCAACGAGCGATCGCCTTCACAATTAAAAATGGCTAACTCTTGGCTGAGTCAAAATCTATCGCGTCAGCAGGCTCTCGATCTACTGGTTGCCCTTGATACCCTCTCAATGGTGCAGCCCAATCTAGAGTTATTGCTAGATTCACTTTCAGAATTATTGATTGCAGAACAGGACAGCGATCGACTCCTACCAAAACACCAAAATTTACCCCATACCTTTGTCAATCTTGATTATATTCTCCCTCCTGAAGTCCAAGATCGGGTAGATGATTATCACAAGCAATTAGAAGATCTTTGGCATACGGCAGATAGTGGAGTGATTCAATTTGATTATGAAATAGTCAAATCAGATTCTGGAATAAACCCAACGGATTTTTCCAGATTTTCTAGTCAAATCAAGCAAATCACCGTCTATCCTGTCTGTATTCACTATCTACGCCGTGCTAAATATCTCAGTGCCTATGGTATCGATCCCGATGGCAATATGACTTGGCACAACTATCGACTAGATCGGATTACCTCTGAAAGTTTAAAAATTCTTGCTTGGGGCGATCACGCTATTCCCAAATATCTCAAGCAGTTACGCAATAGTGGCAAGTTACCCACATCCCAAGCAGTAGAGATAGAATTACGCAAAGCATGGGGATTTAAGTTTTACGAAGAACCGCAACTTTTATTAATTCGCTTTTCAGAAGATTTTGCGCGATGGTATGTGGACAATACGGTTCGACATCCTACATTCAAATCAGTTCCCTATCCTAAAATTACATCTTTACTCCAAAAAACTGTTTCTAGCGATCGCGAACGAGACGCGATTTTGGCAATTGTAGAACAACGAAATCCCAGCGATCGCTATTATCAAGCTTGGATTCGTCCTAATGACATTAATATCATCCAAAGATTGCGGGACTGGCGACCTAATGGAGAAGTATTAGCACCAATTTCCCTCAGACAGAGAATGGTCGATGAAGCAACACAAGAATTGATGCATTATTTACCTCACTGGCGGTAAAGCATAACCGATTTGACGCAGAGCTTTGCGAAACTTGCCTTCATGAGTAGCCAAAACCACCAATCCCCGACTACCGACAAGCTGGCAGTATTTCTTAGTGAGCGGATCATTAGCAATCAACGCCGCTAAATGAGAACTAGCGCATTCAATCAACTTTGCTTCACCTAAATCTCTCAAAGCTTGAGCCTTATCTGCGGAAGTTTTGAGAAAATCTTGCACAGATGCAGGTAAAGGTTCACTGCTGTTCTGCTCCAGAACTTGCTTTAACTCCGCAACCTGATGTCCATCCTCGATCGCCGTTAAAAGCCGCTCCAAATCTAATTGCCATTTTCGATCAGCAATCCTTTGAGCATAAAGATCAAGAACTAAAGCTTCGGAAATATTCAACCCAGTTTCTGAAGCCACAATTTCTAGATTCGGCAATACCCGCAAAGTCTGACTATTAGCGATCGCTGGTGGTTGATATTTTTCGATCAAGCCCAAACAATAAGCCCCCAATGCGTTTAATCGAAAATAAATCAAACCATCGTAACGACTGAGAAAGTGTAGATCATCAGTGCCCCAGAGATCTCCAAAATCTCGCCACGCCACCCCTGGGTCAACATAGCCAACATCAATCAAACCAAGGGTCGCGGCATACTCAAACAACAGACAACGCATATATCGCTCTTGCAGAATATTCCAATCATGACTACCCGAATATCCGAGATTCCCATATCCCGATTCACAGATATAAAGCTCATAAGGATCGCGGGTGACTTCAAACAGATGACCAGTTGCCACCATGTATTTGCTGAATTCAGGGAACTGAATCCATTTACCAATAGCACATTCACTCAAAGCAGTAGCAATCACTTCACGCCGCCCTGCCACTGCCGTCATTCCCCTTGAGCCTTTACCAGTTTGCCCCTTGATTTCATCAATGCGCCGAAATTCATCAAAAGTCGTATTCTTTAACCAGCGCTTCCATATTGTCTGTAAAGTTTTAGCTGGCGGGTCTTGCAAAGCCTTTAGCCCAGCCTTGGTCAGAACTAGCTTTGTGCCAGAAAGTTCCGCCATGTTCCCCACCTGTAACAAAGCTGTCCATGCAAAGGCTTTGATACAGCCAATATCATCATAAGGTGAAGTGTAGTGATACTGTGCTTCCGTTTTGCGTTGTTGATCGTCATAAAAATCACCACCCAATAAAATCGCCGCGATCGCCTTCACAGTTGCGCCACTGGGTAATGATGTTTTCTCACTGACAGAGACTTTGCCCGATTGAATCAAACGCAAAACCGATAGTAAATCTTTTTGACCAACCTGTTCCATTTCACAGACTGTCAACGGGATCTCATACTCTTTCTCATTCCAATATCTTTGTTGACGCACAACAAATGTGTCAGGAATTGTTTCACCGACTTCGTTTAAACGGGTTGATTGAGGCTTGGGGACAAAGGCTGAAAGGGTTTGCTTGAGTTCAGATGGCATTGAGCCTTGATAGAAAAATAAGCTCAATAGTGATGGCTTATATTTTGAACTATAAGTATAGCGATCGCCTGTTCCAAAAATTGGCTTTTGTCCATATTTAGCCACAAATGCGTCTGCATTGTAATTATTCCCCGATGAATGTACGACTTCAGCAACTGCGGCTTTCTGTAATTCATCTAGCTGCTGCCAAAATTTCTTGATTTTCGCGCCCTCAATCTGTTGCAAAATTGCAGTTATCAGATCGGCTTTACGGGTTAATTTTTGATCAAGAGACAACAGTGGGCAAAGCTTTTTTAAATCATCAACAGTTTTCGCTTCAAGGGCTTGTTCAAGACTGAGAACAATTTCTACGGTTTGTTTACGTCGTGGCATAGGGCGATCGGGCTATAGCAATAATCATCAATTGTATAATCATCGCTATCAATTAGTCTGATTCTTGTTGTTCATTTTGTAGTACTTTGCGCTACAAAATAGCATTGCCTTCACTCCTCATCCAAAAACCCACGCATCATTTGATTAACCAACTGCGGTTGCTCCTGTTGCACCCAATGACTGCAATTAGGAATATAGCGAATCCGCAAATGCTGCACATATTCCTCCGTCCCATAGGTTAATTCCTTACCCAAAGCCCGATCCTCTTCACCCCAAATCATCAAAGTCGGAATTTTGAGAATACCCCACACTTTCTTTTGGGATAAATAAGTAAGTAGATTGCGATAGTAATTAATCGCGCCCGACAAAGCCCCCCGCTTAGCAAACGCATTTTTATACTGCTCAATATCCGCATCCGTAAAAGCACTCTGATCGATCGCCATCCCTCGAAAAGCCCTCTCAATGAGCCGATAGTCATTTAACTGAATCAAGAACTCAGGCAAAAATGGAATTTGAAAGAATGCAATATACCAACTCTTGAGCATCTGCTGCGGAGTCTTTAACCCAGCCGCAAACTTAGCAGGATGCGGCAAATTCATCACAATCAAACGACTCACCAACTCAGGATAGGCATAGGCAAAAGACCATGCGATCGCTCCTCCCCAATCATGCCCAACCAGAATACAACTCTCATAGCCCAAGCCTGAGATTACTCCTTTAATATCTTCCACAAATTCTGACATAACATAGGCAGATTGATCTTGAGGCTTATCACTATCGTTATAACCACGTAGATCGACAGCAACAACTTTATAGTCCTTCGCAAATTCAGGTATTTGATGCCGCCAAGAGTACCAGAATTCTGGAAATCCATGCAGCATCAACATCAGCGCACCTTTACCCTCGGAAACATAGTGCAGTTTTATACCGTTCGTTTCAACCCAATCGTGATGCCAAAGCTCATCGGTCATAATATTTTGAGTGTAACGATTAGTGAAAGTTGGCTCTAGAAAAAAGTTAGAAGTATCAACTGCCTTATCTATCCCCGAATGACGATAATCTCTCGCCCTGCGGGACTAATGACATTTTCAGTCGTAGTGCGATCATAATATCGGCAACCCAGAACGGCGCTCAAATATCACCAACTGTCATTCTAAACTCAACCCATAGCTAAGAATCTACATCATACAAAATTGAACGAATTGTTGTCATACCCGATCGCGATCGGGTATAGCTATAATGGACAAAAAAGATTTAGCAAAAAAAATGCAAACCACTAAACTAGGTTCCAATGGACCAACTGTAACAGGGCTGGGCGTGGGAACATGGGCATGGGGAGATACACTCTTTTGGGCTTATGGCAAAGACTTTGGCGCAAAGGATGTAGAGGAAGCTTTTCAAGCTTCTATGGATGCAGGGGTCACCTTTTTTGATACTGCTGAAGTTTATGGTTTAGGGGAATCAGAACGTTTGATTGGTAAGTTTAGTAAGAAAACTTCGCAACCAATCCAAATCGCGACTAAATATTTCCCACTACCTTGGCGCTGGAGTCAATCGTCAATAGTTGATGCTCTGACCTCTAGCTTAGAGCGTTTACAGACTTCACAAATTAGTCTTTATCAAATTCACTGGCCTTTAGAATTTATACTCAAGACCAAAGACTTT
>JBIKYZ010000078.1:0-19282 GCA_044354985.1 Pseudanabaena sp.
ATGTGCTACTCTTGGTTTAGTTTCGATGAAGCAATTACGTTCAAACTTTGTTTCAGTATACATTCTCAGACTCTTTTATCTAAATCAAATCTCTGGATTTTCTATCTGCGTAAGGTGAGTTATCTAACTTGGATGGAAGAGGCAAGAGTAGAATGCTTACGCACTGTAGGTATGAGCTTTGAGGAGTTAGTTTCAGCGGGTGTGGACTTACCCGTTGCCGAGATGAATCTGCGCTATCATCGCTCGGCGCGGATGGGTGATGATGTGCTGGTAATGACTAGGCTCGTACCAGATAAAGTTCGCCTGAACTGGGAATATCAAATTCGCACCGAAACGGATCTATGTGTAACAGCAGTGGTTACCCTCGTACCTGTAGATTTTGAAAAACGTAAGTTGTTGCGATCGCTACCAAGCTCTTTAGAAGGGGCGATCGCTAAACTTACGGGAATTTAAATTTTAAACCTCGCATTGCGAGGTTTAAATGCATAGTAACTGAGGAAATCAATCAAATCATGGCAAATTGGCAAGTAATTGCAGGCGGCGTGACCGCAGCAAAGGGCTATAAAGCAGCAGGGATTACAGCAGGACTGAAACCATCAGGCGCACCTGACCTAACTTTGATCGCCTCCGATGTGCCTGCGATCGCCGCAGGTGTATTTACCAAGTCTTGCGTCAGAGCCGCCTGTGTGGACTTTAACCGCGAAGTATTAGCTAAGGGCGGCTACATTAGAACGATCCTTTGCAATGCGGGTCAAGCCAATGCCAGTACAGGTGCAGAGGGCTGGCGCAATGCCGTTGAATGCGCTGAACTTGTAAAAAAAGCTTTGAATACCACAGACGGTGTTTTGGTGGCTTCTACTGGTGTAATCGGCAAGCAATTGCTGATGGACAAGATGCGGGCAGGTATTGCCAAAATTGCACCATTAATTTCGCCTGACGGTGGTGAAGATGCCTCGCGATCAATCATGACCACTGACACTGTTCCCAAGAGTATTGCCTTAGAAACGGTGATCGATGGTAAGCCAGTTAGAATTGGCGGCATCTGCAAAGGATCAGGAATGATTCACCCCAATATGGCGACGATGCTTGGTTTTGTCACTTGTGATGCAGGAGTGGAGCCAAAGCTTTGGCAAAAGATGTTGTCTAGCTCTATCGATGCCAGCTTCAATCAGGTTACTGTCGATGGCGACACCAGCACTAATGACATGGTGTTGGCACTTTGCAATGGTCAGTCTGGCGTAACTATTGATGATGAAGATTCTGATGCAGCGCAGCAGCTACAGTCCATGCTCAAAGAGGTCTGCATGAGCTTAGCTAAGGCGATCGCCCGTGATGGTGAAGGCGCAACCTGTATGATTGAAGTTAATGTCACTGGCGCATCTAGCATTGAGGCTGCGCGTCAAATAGCCAAAACCATTGTCGGTTCATCGCTTGTAAAATCCGCAATTTTTGGTAACGATCCTAACTGGGGCAGAATTGCCGCCGCCGCAGGGCGATCGGGTGTTGATTTCAATCAAGATCTGTTGAATATTCAATTGGGTGATTTTGTAATGATGAAAGATGGCACACCGCAGGAATACGATCGCAAGGCAGCTAGTGACTATCTCAAAAATGACACTGTAATCATCAATGTCGGTGTCGGTGATGGTAGTGGTGATGGCACAGCATGGGGCTGTGACCTTAGCTATGATTACGTCAAGATCAACGCTGAATACACAACATAAAAAAGGAAGGATGTACACAAAGTACATCCTTCCTTTTTTAATCTTACCAACGGTTCGTCACCAGCCATAAAACTGGGAGAGGGGCTGCCGAAGGACTCTAGTATGATCATGATAACATCTTTTATCTAAATGAACCAGAATTTCTTTACATCACTACGGACATCGATCTCACATCAACGTCTTGATGCATATAGAATATTACCTATAGATACTGAAATCGATTTAGTTGAAAGATATTTTTGGAATATCGCTCTTTGTGAGTCTCTATACCCTGTATTACAAAATATAGAAATTGGATTACGGAACAATATTTATAATTCTGCAACCATCTCATTCAAAGACCCTAAATGGTTTGATAATGTTAGAACTCTTGAAGCACAACAGATATTAAGTGTAAATGCTGCAAAGACAAAGATACAAAAGGATCGTAAATCACTTACTGTAGGACGAATAATTAGTGAACTTTCTTTTGGCTTTTGGACAAGTTTGTTTGACAAGAAATATGACTCTACTTTTTGGAAGCGTAAAGATTTAATTAGAGCAGCGTTTCCCAATATGCCAAATCATATGAGGACTAGACACACTCTCGCAAAGCGTTTTAACGAGATACGTAGACTTAGAAATCGAGTGTTTCACCACGAACCTATATGGAATATTAGCAATTTGAACCAGCAGTACGAAAATATAATAGAAGCTCTTGATTGGCTCAATCCTCACGTAAAAGTTACGAATCAAATGATATGCGATCGCTTTCCCTTAGTCTATAAACACGGTAGTAAGCCTTATCGCGAGAAATTGTTAGATTTAATATCCAATATCAGTTAGCGCTAATGTAGGATGCCTGAGGCATGGACAAACTGTTATAGCTTGGTAAACTATTGGCTAGTTTTTAAAATCTGGTTTGAAGTATATAGAGGCAAAGAGCATATGCAAGTAGATGAACAGGCGGACAAACAGGTAGAAACGTCTACGGAAATCAGTAATATGAGAGATACACCCAGCACCTCTGCCAGAAATCAACCTAGCAATATGAAAAATGCCCTAGGCTCCAAAAGCTCAAACAAATTTTTAATCCCTGCGATCGCACTTGCCCTAGCCGCACTGGGCGTGAGTATCTGGTTTGTGGTTGGACGTTTTAGCAGTAACCCCGCGCCTACGCCAGCAACCAATACCAACACCAAAGATCAGCCAAAAGCCATCAGTGCATTAGGGCGCTTAGAGCCACAAGGCGAAGTCATCAAAGTTGCCTCACCCTCAGCACTGGGGACATCGCGCATTGTGAAATTGATGGTCAAAGAAGGCGATACCGTCAAACAAGGACAGGTGATCGCCATTCTTGATAGTTACGATCGCTCTGTAGCTGCATTACTACAAGCCCAAAGCCAAGCTCAAGAAAGCGATCGCAACCTTGCTAGAGTTCGCTCAGGCGCAAAAAGTGGTGATATTGTTGCCCAAGAAGGTAACGTCATGTCTGCCGCCGCCAATATCAAATCTTTAGAAGCCAATGCCTCCAGAATTAAGGCTGAATTAGAAATTGCAGGTCGAGATTACAATCGCTTTCTTGAAGTTTTCAAGGAAGGCGCAATTTCCCAAACTGTTCTTGATACTTATCGCCTCAAGGTTGAGACTTTGCAAGGTCAATTTATGCAAGCTCAGCAACAAATTCAGCAAGCGCAATTCCAGTTGCGTCAGTCTCAGGGTTTGCTTAGTAGCATTAGAGAAGTTCGTCCGACTGATGTCCAATTTGCCGAAGCTCAACTTCAAACTGCAATGGTCAATGTCAAAAAAGCAGAAGTTGATCTTGATCTAGCTCAAGTTCGTGCTCCGATTGATGGACAAGTTCTTAAAATCAACTCTAAAACTGGTGAAGTTGTCAGCCAGACAAATGGAGTCATGGATCTTGGCAATACTAGTCAGATGTATGTAGTTGCAGAAATCTATGAGACTGATATCGGCAAAATCAAGGTTGGACAGACTGCCACGATTGAGAGTGAAGCTTTTGAAGGTCTGATTACGGGCAAAGTCGATCGCATTGGTTTGCGGATTGCAAAAAATGATGTTCTCGGTACTGACCCAGCCGCCAAAACTGATGTGCGGGTTATCGAAGTTAAGATCAAGTTAGATGACAGTAAAAAAGTGTCAGGGCTTACCAATTTACAAGTCAGAGTCAAGATTGAAAGTTAATGAGAGCACTTTGCGCTTTCATTAACTTCCAAATTTTTTTTAATCGCTAGATGAATTTATGATTTTCGCCGTACCGCTTGCTTGGCTACAACTTACTTACGAAAAAAGCCGACTGCTAGTTGCGATCGCAGGAATTACTTTTGCGGTGGTCTTAATGTTTTTGCAATTAGGATTCCGTGATGCTCTATTTAACAGTGCGATTCGACTACAAAGTAATTTGGTGGGTGACTTAGTGATGATCAGCCCTCAATCCACTAACTTAGTAGGGATGCGGAACTTCTCTCAGCGTCGCCTATATCAAGCTTTAGGCATGAAAGAAGTCGCTTCAGTAAACCCTCTTTACATTGGCATTGGCGCATGGAAAATCAAAGAAGACCCAGCAGGACAAACTCGCAACATTCTCGTCCTAGGCGCAAATCCTGATGCTAAGGTTTTTAAGATGCCAGGTTCCATATCTAATATCGATCGCGTTAAAACTCAAGACGTAGTTCTATTCGATCGTGCCTCTCGTGCGGAATTTGGCCCAATTGTTGGCGAATGTGGCACTTTAGCTTTAAAATCCCAATTTAATGATGAAGCTTTTGTCTGCAATAAATTGGTCAGCCGTGAAGTTGCTAATCGCAAACTGACAATAGGCGGACTATTTGAGCTAGGAGCATCTTTTGCCGCTGATGGCGCAATGATTACTAGTGACACTAACTTCCTAAGAATTTTTGATAATCGACGTGCGGGATTAATTAATGTAGGGTTGGTTAATTTAAAACCTGATGCATCTCCCTATGAAGCGATGCGAAACTTTATCCTTAGTCAGCCCAGTGACAAAGTAGTTTTGCCGCGTGAAAAATTACAACCCGATGGCAAACGAATTCGGAGTTTGTATCAAGAGAAGATCGGTGCAGATGGCAAAATCACTAGTGAAGAAGATAAGAACAAAGTAGTGATTTCCAAATCTGATTTGACAGTTGAAGATCTTAAAAAGACAGAGGATGCAGCAATCGATGATACAAGAATCTTGACTATCCAAGGCTATATTGACTTTGAGAAAGGCTATTGGCAAAAAAGCACTGCGATCGGCTTTATTTTTACTCTTGGAACTGTCATGGGTTTTATCGTAGGAATTGTGATTGTCTACCAGATTCTCTATACTGATGTCTCCGATCACCTCGCTGAATATGCAACTCTCAAAGCAATGGGTTATGGGAATCTATACTTAGCTCAAGTTGTAATTCAAGAAGCTTTCGCACTATCGATTTTAGGATTTATCCCAGGATTAGGAATTTCTTTCTTTCTATATAATCTCACCAAAAATGCGACATTATTACCTTTGTATATTTGGGACAAAGCAATTCCAGTCATGATCTTAACGATAGTCATGTGTGTGATTTCTGGTGCAATATCACTACGCAAAGTCCAATCTGCCGATCCTGCGGAGATATTCGGATAGAGCAATATGAATGACTTAGAAAACGTTAAAAGCCCTAAAATTATCCAAGATATTTTAGAGAAGACCGAAAGCATTGGATTTCAGATGGTGTCAGACCCTCTTGTTGGCTCATTGCTACATACTCTAGTCATTAGTAAGCCCTCAAGTCGATTTTTAGAACTTGGCACTGGAACAGGAGTATCAACAGCGTGGATTCTACATGGAATGGATTCACAATCAACGCTCCTATCAGTTGAGAATAATGCAAAGCTTGTAGCTATAGCTAAAGAGTATCTAGGAGAAGATTCACGAGTAACCTTTCATGTAGGAGATGCTGGTGATTTGATTGAGCAATTGAGCAGTGATAAAGAGCAGTTTGATATGATTTTTGCGGATACATGGGCAGGTAAATACACTCATTTTGAGGAGGTTCTGCAATGTTTAAAGTCTGGTGGGCTATATATTATTGATGATATGTTGCCTCAGAGTAACTGGCCAGAAGGTCACGAATTAAAGGTAAATGCGCTAATTTCTGAGCTTGAGAACCGTAGTGAGTTGAGTGTAACTAAAATAAGTTGGGCTAGTGGAGTTATAATCGCTGCAAAGAAATAGGCAAAACAGAAAAGCGGCGCTTAGCGCCGCTTTTCTGTTTCTTGGATTTTTTAATTTATTGCAAAGTATATAAACGCGATCGCGATAGACGATCTAAAAAAGGAGCAAGAAATTTGTCATTGGCTTGCTTTTCTTGAGGATCTTCAGTTTCCAACGCATGGGGTGCTAAACCGCGCAATGCCGCTGTAGTTACACAAAACATCGACTTTTGGAAAGAAAGACAAATCTTCACCAGTAAATCCTCTTCTCCGCGATCGCCTTTTTTGTAAATCTCATGCAAATAGTCTGGCAAAAAATGTCGCATATCTTGCATCAGCAATGTGGGTGGTATTCCTGCACCGCCTACGGGCAAATGATCTGCGTATAATACACCATAATTAAATTGCGAAATTTCTGGAGAAATTTGATGCGCTTGGGCATTGTAAGAAACTGTGCCGCGAAATGGGAATGATCGAAAAAATACAGCCTCCACATAGGGCACTGCGGTATCCATTAAGAATGTTAAATTTGCTGATGCAGGCACGATTTCGTAATCTTTGCCATTGATCGATACTTTATAAATATAAGGCACACTAGCAGCGGCAACTAACCCATTTTGAACATGCTGTACGACATCGGGAATGCTTTTAATTTCACCACGATCATAGCGATCACTTAAGTCTAAAAACAGCGGTGACATAAACGACCAAAAATACCCCAGAGCACTGTAGTAGGTCATTAATCGCACCTGCTCTAGCAAAAAATCTGGAAATAATTGATTTACCAACGCCGTTAATGGATTCCTACCAACTTTGGCAGCGATCGCTAACTTGGCAAATTTTTTAAATTCTTCGGAGTCTAAATAAGCGTCTAGACCGCCACCACCATGCCAAAACATTGCTTTCATGCAATATTCTGCAAATTCAAAATTGATGCGATCGTGCCACCAATGGCGACCAAGTTTATTTAAGGAGAAATCACCATTAAAGAACTTTAAAAACGGGAAAAATACGAGAAACTGATGCTCAGAAATATAGGTAAGATTCCGATAATATTCACCCAGCACAACACCATAGCTTTTGAGGATGCCAACAACCTCTAGCAAGTTTTCAGGGGAATCAGGAAGCAATGCACCACCTGATTCTAGGCGTTGCTTTACCGCAGCAAGGGCTGGTTCAATAGTTTTATTTTGACTCGATACACTCATAATCAAATTTTACAATGCTTCTGGCTAAAACCCAATAAGTAAGGTGGGCGTAGCCCACCTTACTTATTGGGCTAATTATTTAGGCAAAAGCAATTTTTTTAAACGCTTCAGCAACTTGCGTTGGATAATCGCCAAGGGTACTAATTTTTTGACCAGTGGAGAGCTAACTTGCAGACTTGCCTCACTCCATGCATTGCGATGCACATTAAAGCCATCCTGTTTTGCGATCGCATATTTAATAACATCACCTAAGCGTAAAGGCATTGCCCAATAAAAATGATAAAGCTCATTGGGATCATCAAAAAATGGACAATCCATGAATGCCTCTGCCTCCTGTTGCGTTGGTGAGTTATTAAATGCAAGAAACATTTCATCTAAGGCTTCACGCAATAATTTTGGAGAAGTATCGAAAGGAAAATCAGCAGGCGATCGTTCCACCAGAAGATGCACAAAAGCTACTACAGATTGCTGAAAAGATTTTAGCCCCCAGCCCAGAGCGGGTCCATTATTTTTATGCTTGAGCAATGGAACTACAGAACCATCAACTTGCAAAGTATACTCAAGAGTTGTGCCTTCGCACCCTGCACAAAAGACTTCCATTGCTGACACATAACGATAGTCGATATCATTGCGAAGTCCTACAGAGTTGTTTAAATTAAAGAAAAAGGCAAGGGCTTCTCCTTTATGCTTAAGCCCACCAGTGGGTTTATCCAAGGCAAAATAGAACCCGACGGGCATCCTAGTACCAAATATCTCAAAAGCATTTTCCAGAGAAATTTGCAAACTACCGCGCCAGCCGACATCAACCAAGCCAAATGCCTGTCCATCAAGCATTTTCTCCTGCTGTAAATAAGCTTTTAAGACTTCGCGTTTTTGCTCGGCAACTTGGAGAACTAATGTCTGTAAAGGTTGATGCTGCTCTAACTTAGTTCGCAGCGAAGTTCTTTCTTTTGACGTTAAATTCTTATGCCAAGATGCTTCGGGATAACCTAACGGCTCAAAAATTGGCTTAGCAGATTGGCGATCGAGACACATTCGGGCTAGTAGACTATCAATTGTAAAAAAAGTCGTATCATCAAACATCCATTCCCAAAAAGCCTTGTTGATTTTCGTTAGCCCAGGCATTCTCAACGCTTGACGACTGACATAGAGATAACGCAGCTCTAATTCTGGATAAATCTTCGGAGCAAGCTCCTTAGCGATTTTCAGCAACATTTCCCCATCCCTTGCTAAGAAATAAATACGGGCGAGTTGTTTTGCCTTTGCCTGCTGCAAAATCCAAATCGTATAGGCAGTTAAGATAGGTGCAGCAACGGAAGCTGCAATATCTCGAACAATTGATTCTTTTGGTGTTTTTGTCTCTCTAGTTAGACGTGTATAGCGAGATATACCTGCCCAAAGAGAAGTAATTCCATTCGTAGCATCGGCATATTTTTGGAGTATTAATTCATAGCGATTAGGATTTGCGTCATTAAAGTAAATAGAATTAATACCTAATGAGCTAGGCTTAGCTACATCTGACTGCCAATTATTACCTATATGAGTAAACTCTTGCGGGCTTAAATGGAGATCCTCAAGCACTTTTAAAAATAAATCGCCAACACCCTTAGATTTACGACATTGTGAAGATACATATAGCCGATCGCCTTCTTGCCAAAAGCCATGCTGCTTGAGGAGATCCTCCAAAAAAGTTACGGGTAAGTACATATCTGATAAGAACAAAACATTGGGATGAGATCGCCTTGCTTGTTCAATTAGTTGATAAGCTCTTGGAACAGCCACTAGATATTCTGCTTCAACTTCCAATTCTAAATTTTTGAGCTTATCAATGGTTTCCGCCTCAATTTCTAAAGTATTCGCAATTTCACGGTAGATCTCATCTAGATTAACTTCACCACCTTCATAAAACAAACGTGATCGCTGTTCAGAATTGCCTCTAATCTCACAAAAAGTTTCGGCAGAGAAATTGATCCAACCAAATTGCAAAGCGCGATCGCCGCATATTTTAAAAATTTCAGTGGGTTTGCTTACTAATCTTGTGAACAGAGTATCAAAGATGTCAAAGCTAAATATTTGTGGCATATAGATAAAGATATTTGATTTTTTGAGGAGTTATAGTACGTGGCGATCAAATTCGAGTCAATAAATTTTTTAAAAGTTCTGCTTTGCAACAAATTTTAAAATTTTCTTGTGGTTCGTTTGCTATTAAAAAAAGACCGATTGCCAAAATTTATGCCTAATATCGCTGACGTAGTGTCGCATAGCAATTTGCTTTGTAGCAAATTTGTCTGGATACATAAACTGATCATCAACACTCATAATATATTTCTCTTTAGAAAGAGCTTTTCCCTGATTAAGCTTGATCGTTAGATTGACAATTGTTTGTTCAGAAAAATAATTTGGAGGCTCTTTTAGGCTAGCCAATCTTTGTACAGACACATCCCAATCCAAAGCTTTTTTGAATAGAATAAATCCCGCATTAATTGGATTTTGCTGCTCAATATCCTCATAAATTAGCCGCTTGTCAAACGAGCTTTTGCAGTCAGGAAGATAATAAGTATTTACATCCTCTGAAGCAGATGCTAGTTCAGCTAAATCTGAAGCTCCTGGAAAAAACAAAATGTCTGAATCTGTGTAAAGTGTCGATTCTTCAATGGGAATAGACATCAGAGCTGCTAATTTTTTCCCCATCGCCTGCTGAGAAGCATATTCATAGACGGATTGGGGCAAATCATCTCTTTGGAATTTAGTCAGAAGTTGAACATCTACACATGGATGTACACGACGAAGCAATTTAATGCTCTCTTCCGTATAACTTCCATCAGACATGATCGTAAATGTTTTAGGAATTCCTACATAGCGAAGGAAAGATCGTAGACTGGCTACTTGTTCGGGTAAGTCTCGTTCACAAGATAGGGCATATACTTTGATAGGGACTTGGCGTTCTTGGGCGATTGGAAAACTAACTAAGTTTGACAGGCTAGATTTATAGATAGATCTAAGAAAATTACCTTGAATTTTTGCCGCGTGATAACCAATGTTTACCATTCATTCCTCTTCAAAGTTAGTTATTTTACAGCGCTTTACGCTCAAATCTAAACCAATAAAAATTTTGAAAGTGTTGCTTCATAACACTTTCAAAATTTTTATTGGTTTGTTTGATTGTAAATTGCTGTAATGATTATTACAAAGCAATTATAAAGCCGAAATATAACGATCGCCAATAAAATAAAAAGAAAGTATAATGAGGTACCTCATGCTTCATTTACTTTCTTTTTTTCTTAGATCTTTTTTGATTTGAGGGATAAAGCCAGAAAGCTAGTATTTTAGTTATATATGGCATGACTGGATAAGACAATAAAGCAGATATAAAAGTAACTGAGATTAGTAAGCTTAATAGCGCAGGTAGTCCTTGCAACAATGGAGCTACAAGCAAGTTAGAGAGCAAAATCAGAGGATAAACTGTAATCACACCAATAATTACTTGCTTGTAGTAAGGTGGCTCTGGAGGATTTACAGATGTACTCTTAGGCAAGCTAAACCATAGCTCTAATCCATTTTGCTGATGTTGTTGCGATCGCTGGGAGATAAACTCTTCAGATCTTTGCATCCATTGTTGATAAACAGGAGAAGTAAGCCAATGTTTGCAATGGGCATAGTTGTCAAATTTGACAATAACCACATATTCAGGATATTGATGATCGCGAGGACGAATGATCTCAACTCCCATAAATCCCTCAAACTGTTGAGCTGATTGATTAATTCCTTTTGTCCAAGTTTCATATTCTTCTATGAGATATGGCTCAACAACTTCTGAGATAACTAAGGTAATCGGATCTGAATGCTGTCCAAGTTTCTGCATAGAGGCACTAAATAGTCTGGCGATATTTGAGATTGTCTAAGAAATTATATCTTGATGATTTTGAAGTAAGCATCTGACAAAGCGCTTGATATTCTATATAGCGTTTATCAGTCTAGTGAAGTACGGGGTTGTTTCCCCGCCTTCGGCGGGGAAACAACCCTTTGTACCTCGCTTGCTTGAAAAACGCTATATACAGCGCTTCGCGCTCAAACGAACCACAAGAAAAATTTTGAAAGTGTTATAAAATAACACTTTCAAAATTTTTCTTGTGGTTCGTTTGAGCGGTAATTAAAGTAAGTAGCTGTACATAATTAATTGCACAGTAAAACCCATAAAGTTGTGCCCTGTAGGAGCGTAACTTTACGGGTTTTAGTAATTTATTTTACACAATTAATTAATGTCTTTTAACTACGACTAGAAGCCATATTCTCAAACTTAGTTAAGCGCGGTTCAAAGAGTAATTTAACTGTTCCAACTGGCCCATTACGATGCTTGGCAATAATAATCTCGGCAACTCCGCGATCGGGAGTTTCTGGATTGTAATATTCATCACGATATAAATTAATCACTAAATCCGCATCTTGCTCGATGCTATTATGAACATAAAAATTATTTGCGGTAAAGTTAGCTAAGCTTTGCACTGTCAAGTCATATACCATTTCCTCCTCAAGTAAATCAATAGCTTCTACTTTGTCCCAGTAAATATCACTGGTTGCAAGATTAAGAATTTCCTTTGATTCTAAAATAATTGCTAGTTTGTTCATGCGATCACGACCAATCGCATTTTTATAAAGACTCGAACCGCAATACTTAGTGCCGAGATGAGCTTGCATTTCTCTAGTTGTTAATCCCAGTTTTTCCCTAGCAACATTAATGTGTGTTTTCCACACTTCTTTTGATATTAGATCTCTATTTGTATTAGCACTTCCAGAATTATTGATATACAAGTTAATCTCTTGTAAACTTTCCTGCTTATATTTGCCAACTGCACTAACAAGGTTAATAAATTTTTCTAGGTCAGTCTTTCCTGCTACCCAAATTTGATGTTGATCGCGTCCCTTTTTTCCTTGAGAGACAGTTCTCAATGTTGCATTAATTCCCAATCTTAATAATAAAGACTGAACTTCTTGAGCCAGTCTTTTACTGCTAGATGCATAGTAAACACTAGGGTATTTTGATTTTTTGTTTGCTCGAATACAGCCATCAGTAGCCCATAGATGACGCAAAAAGATCGCCATCGATTCTTGAGGTTGTTGAAAAACTTGTGACGGTATAAATTTTTCATGCGATCTCAAACCGAATATATCAAGATTTTGTAGCCATTTAGTAATAGGATTCTTAACTCCATGGGTTAAATGATAGGCAGATGACAAATAGACTTGATACCAGTCTCTTTCTTCTTTGATTCTTGGCACTATTTGATCGCAAAATACTTCAGTTGCGAGACTAGCTACTAATTCAGCTAAATCTAACTCTCTAGTTGTGTACTGAATTGCATGGCGCGGTAAAGTACAACCATCGCCAATTAGATGTCCAAGCAAGGCTAATTCAGCATCACTCATTGTTTGTAGTTCTTGGCAGGGAATCTGACGAGGCATGGCAATGCGATCGCCTATTTGTAATTCATCAAGTCTTTTCCATCCCTGAATTGTCAGAAATTGATGGTTTGTAGTCGCTTTGATTGATCGCCCCAATTGAGTTTTGAGTTGACAAACAGGTTTGGATCCAGTGCAAAAAGCATTGCTCACTATTGCTCGTTCCATTTTGAAGGTTTGAGGATTCACTGCCCAAATTGCAAAACCTGACTTACCAACAAGTTCACGGATCGGGATTTCTGCTCCTGTGTCTGCCATTGTAATTAATGAGTCTCCACTGAGACAGCCTGACTCTCTCAAATCAGAAAGCATAGGACGCTTATTAGTCCTAGCTTCTACGCCTCGACTTAGCTGAGAAAGTGCAATTACAGGTACATTTAATTCACGGGCTAAAGCTTTAAGCGATCGCGTAATTCTGGAAATTTCCTGCACCCGATTATCAGAACCAGAACCTTCCATGAGTTGCAAATAATCAATCAAAATTAGACCCAGCACGCCTCCCTTTTCTGACTGCAATCGACGAGCCTTAGAGCGTAGTTCTGTAATGGGAGGATTGGGAGTATCATCAATAAATAGAGGTAATTCCGAAAGTCCACTAATCGCCATCGCCACAGTTCCCCATTCATTTTCGCTAATTTGTCCAGTGCGGAGGCGATTACTATCGATACCCATATCACTGGAGCGAACTTTGGATTGACTAGCAAGTAGACGATAAACCAACTGTTCCTTCGACATTTCTAAACTAAAAATAGCCACAGGCAATCGGTGAATTTCTGCCATTTTTCGCGCTATTTCTAACCCGAAGGCAGTTTTCCCCATTGACGGACGACCCGCGAGGATAATCAAGTCCGATCGCTGCAAGCCGTTAGTCATCGCGTCGAAATCATAAAAACCAGTAATCAAACCTGTCGCCGTGGAATTACCCGTACCCAGAGAATTAAAGCGATTTTCTAATTCATAGAAGGTTTTCGTGAGAATATCAGCAGCAGGAGTAAGCCCTTGCTGGGCGCGTGATTGCGTAACCGCAAAAATCTTTTGTTCCGATTGGTCCAGTAGCTGTGGCAATTCGATTTCATTGCTATAACTAATTTCGACTACACCCCTAGCGGCTTCAGCAAGTTTGCGTCTGGCATATTTGTCAGCAACTAATTGAGCATAAAAATCGATATTGACTGCGCTGACGGTGCGATCGCAAAGTTGAGCGATTTTAGTTTGACCACCAATTTTTTCGAGCATATCGCGATCGCTAAGCCATGTAGTCAAGCTCATCATGTCCGTGGGATTGGACTGATTATGTAACATCAGGCAAGCCCGAAAAATCTCCTGATGTGCCGCTACATAGAACATTTCGGGACGCAAAGTATCTAATACTCGCGAAACTGCCTCTGGATCAATCAAGATGCCACCTAACACAGCCTCCTCAGCCTCAATGTTCTGTGGTGGTAGGCGATCGCTGATAGATTCAAAATCTTGGCTCATATAACTTACTGACTAGTTTGCTATCTGGAAAAAATGCTTAGAAAATTGGAGGCTAGGTTTAAGTGCATTCATAATTCTAAGTTTTAATTGCAAAATTAAAACCTAGGTAACTAGGCACAATTAAATATAAAACCCCAAAATCCGTATCGCCTGCTGCGCGGGCAATACAGATTTTGGGGTTTTAATTATCATTTTACTTAGGACATAAAACCCAAATAAAGAGAGGCGGCGCGAAGCGCCGCCTCTCTTTATTTGGGTTTTGATTTGTCCAAGCTATCTCTTGCATTGCTATAGTGCTTGTAGTGATGAGCAATTGATATGGGATTTGAGGAAATATTTGTTTTTGTGGTAGTGGGGTGCGTAGCGCTCTATCATCAACGATCGCAGCAGCACACCAATAATCAGCTCCAAATATTTATTTTGTGGATTCTGGCAGTTGTCTTACCAAGTTTAGCGATCGCATGGGCAACGTTTAATCCCACAGCCTTACCATTAAATTTTGTGGCTCTTGTATTTTTGCTGTGTGTATGGATGTATAGCAATTTTTCCACATCTCTCAACTCAAATTTAGAAGTCATCAATCTTGATCTCAAGGAAGAAAAAATACTCAAAGATTGCTTCTCCTCAAATGTTTATAATCTGACAGGCTTAGAATATCGCCCTCAGGAAATATACTGCCGAGGCAATCTGCGATCGCAAAATCCTAAATATGCTTACGAATCTATTAACCAAAATATTCAAAATGCATTTGGCAATCGTTTTGTCTGCTATTTACAAGAAATTCCATTAGAAAATTTAGGGACAAGCTTTGGTAGAGCTCAAAATAGTCAGGAAAACACAACAAACTACTGTTTTTATTTAACACCTAATAATTTATCTAACTCTCAACTATCTTTAAGCGATCGCCAAGGTTGGATAGCAAGCACTATTAGTATCGTATTTACAGCCTTCACCGTATTAGTTGTAGGTTCAAATCAGCGAATTGAATCTTTAAGCATAAGCAACTTACAGCAAGGCATTCCTTACCTATTAGGTATAACTAGCATTTTTATCGCAAGGTCGATCACGCAATATTACATCGCCAAACAATATAGATTGCGACTGCTACCACCACTTTTATTACCATGCTTAGGTAGTTTTGGCTTATTAGGCAGTGTAAATCCTAATTTCCCTACAGGACAAAGCCCCACAAATCAGCGCCGCATCCTCTTTGATCTAGCCGTAATTCCAACCATTGTGGGATTAGGAATCTCCATAGTTTTATTGTTTTTGGGCAACTGGATACTAGTTCCTGCAACTATGTCGATCGCAGATTCCGCGATCTCGCCATCCTTGTTAATCACAAATCTAGATACCGTCAATATCAAAAGCTCGATTTTTGTAACGTTACTGCAAACAATTTTTTCCATCGGACAAACAGCACTTACTCCAGACGCAATCGCAACCTTTTCTCCGCTCACCCTAGCTGGCTGGGCTGGATTAGCTCTTAGTGCTTTACAACTAATGCCGTTTGATTTACTGGACGGAGGCAATCTTATCATCGCGATGTTCGGATATAGGCAAGCCATCCAAATTGCGCGGATAGCAAGACTAGTATTATTGGCAATCTCTTTGCTTGCACAACCTTGGCTACAGATTTACTGTCTCTTATTCTTTGTATTACCCACCCCGCGCCCTCTTATTTTGAACGAACACACGGAAATTGGAAAAACTCGCGATCTAATTGGCATGATATTAATTGCGATCGCTTTACTAATAATCCTACCTATACCTAAAGCTCTCTTGTTATATTAATTACACCCCGAAACCTTAAGGGTTTGGGAATTTATTCTGTGCAGGGTTTGTTTTTTAATTCACAAAAGTGGGGCGACACTTTTGTGAATTGGTATTTAAAGATAATTTCTAACGACAAAGATGGCGCTTAGCACCATCTTTGTCGGTTTCGTTTTAGAGGGAATAAAGAACGCACAAAGTGCACCCTCTAATTTATTAATGTTTTATTTTAAATTTTCAAGACTTTAATGTGATTTTGGGATTATCATTAACCTTGGCATTAGGTAGCCACGATTTGTTGCTACTGGTAACATCAGTTAAGTCAACAGTAGATACATGTTCATCCTGAAGCGCCAAGACGTTGAGATCGTCAACGTCCAAAACCCACAAAACAAAGATCAACAAATACCGATTTTGCAATATCAGGGGCAAACATTTCGGTTGCTCAACATGTTTGGCGATAATCGAGATGAGGCTTTAGCGCTTTGGCGTGACTTAACTGATAACAAAGGCAAAGCTTGCGTATTATTAGAAGAGCCTCAGCGTTTTAGCGTGTGGGGTCGAGTCAAACTTGACCAACTCCATATAGCACCTAATCAGAGTTCCTCCGCAGGTACACATCTTGTTCAGGGCTGTTTACTGATATTACAAGCTGTGTATATTGATGTTGAAGATTTCCTTGGTGTTAGGCAAGCAGGTTCTTTTAAGCAAGATTTACTGAAGTTTATGCAACAAGGAAAATTTGCTCAAAGCGAAACAATTTCGGCACTAGAAGAAGTTTTGTCAATCAATCCACTTAATAGTGTGCAAATCCCCAACTGGGATGAAAGCAAGTTGCAGCTTCTTTTAGGTGAAATACATCGACTAGCCTCATCCTATTTTGGAAATAATAGTTTTGTCGATAGTGCGATCGCAGCCTTAAATGAATTACCTGAAGCAGCATCTGTAACTGCTTGGCTGACAAAAACTCCTAAAGGTAAACTCTGGAAGTAATCTAACTAGATTCTTTCGATGTTTTCTTCTAAAGTTATGACTCGTAGCACAATACTTGTTATTTTCTGTTTTTTAATACTTTGATTTCTTATGGTTGTAGCTAAGGTGCAAGATTCATGAGTAGAGCTAAATCTCCCTCGCCGTCAGGGATTTCCACGCAATCTATTATTTGGGCAGCGATCGGATGGGCAGCCCTAGCTCTAATGTTCTACCTGTTTTTTAACGTCCCAACCGATGGTCCACATGTCATCAAGCCCGAAGAATGCGCCAAGCCAGTAAAAGATCTATTCGTAAGACCAAATTGGTATCGATACGGAACGTACATTTTTCAAACTGTAGCGATCGCCTGTTCAGGGCTACTGTGTCTACGTAACTGGCGTAGCTCCAAAATCATTAGCGGTCGGAATGTTTGGCTCGGTTTGGGCATAGGTATCTTATCTTGGGGTATTGGCAATTTAATTTTTGGTTATTTAGATTTTCAATATCAAAGCGGATTGATTGCGGGTGGAGCCAAAGGCGCTAAGGATCTAGTACAAACCTTTCCATCGATAGCCGATATTTTCTTCACGTCAACCTACGTATTTTTGTCATGGGGAATGGCAATGTCTGTGATTGGGCGACGACTAAATCTATATCCTAAGCAATGGGCGATCGTGGGTGCTGTTGGATTTATTGGGGTAGTCGTGGCGGCTTATGTTACTTTTGGCGTAGTAAGTGGAGGGGTTTCTCTAGATACTGGGAAAATCTTGAATATTATTTATGCCCTTGGTGATATTTGGTTACTAATTGTTGCGACCATTTTATTATTAGCTTTTTGGGGTGGTAAGGCAGCTCAATCTTGGCGCTTACTCGGCAGTGCTGGTATTGCCATGTTTTTTGGTGACTTATGGTTTAACTACAGCATCAATACTGGTATCAGCAAAGTTTGTGAAGGCAAGCAATATCAAAGTGGTGAGCCTGCTGAATTTTTCTGGATTCTTGCATTTATTCTCTGGGGAATGGCTGCTGCTTTAGAGTTTGATCTATCTTCACGACCAACAACTCGCAGTCGTAGAAGCTAGTTTAATTAAATAACATCAGTTCGCTTTAATTTCACACTATCTCCTAGAGAGGTTTAGCGACGCTAATCCTCTCTAATAAAAGCCTCGCTTCGCGAGGCTTTTACTGTTTTGGCTTTTTAAAATTTCGTAGCTTATCTCGGACTCACGTTATCTACGGTGGCAATGAAGATGAATCTGTTCTTGGCTCTGCCAAAGACTTACTATATGGTGGCGCAGGTAATGACTATGTCTTTGGTGAAGGTGGTCACGATGTACTGGATGGTGGTACTGGTGATGATTATCTATATGCGTCTATCAGGTTCTGTTGAAGGATTTGCCAAAATTATGGACTTTAACTCAGGAGATAAAATTGAACTCAAAGGTGCAAGCGGTAACTATAGTTTGATGAACTATAACAACAATGGTATTTCTGGCATCGGTATCTATGCAAAGCTTTCCACGGGTATAATGCAAAACCAATACAACGAATTAATTGCGGTTGTCCAAAATGTTGCACCAACATTACTAAATCTAGACAATTCTAACCAATTTAATTATGTTTAAGTTTTTAAGCCCAAAAAGAAAGGGTTGCTTAGCAACCCTTTCTTTTTAGTATGCGCCATTTCCTTTAGGAAAAATCACAACTAAAATGGTTTTAAAGATTAAATGTAGATCGAGCCAAAAGCTCATGCGCTTGACATAACTGGCATCCATCTGGACTCGCTTTGCATAGGGAATATCGTTACGACCCGAAACTTGCCACAGCCCTGCAATACCTGGACGAACGCTGAGTACTCGATCAATAGCCGAGCCATATTTACTAAGTTCAGCTTGTACTAATGGTCGCGGACCAACCACACTCATATCGCCGATGAGTACATTCCAAAATTGAGGTAGCTCATCTAAACTGGTTGTCCTCAAGAACTTACCAATTTTAGTAATCCGAGGATCATGTTTGAGTTTAAAAGATGCTTCATATTCAGCACGGCTGATTGGGCAAGCATTTAAATAATCTTCTAGTGCTTGATCAGCCCCATTAATCATGCTTCTAAACTTAATGCAATTAAATTGAGAACCATTTAAACCAACTCTAGGATGAATATATAAAACTGAGCCATGAGAACTGATGAAAATCAATAACGTAATTGCCAGATAAATTGGCGAAAACACAGTTAGAACAGTTGATGCAAATACGATATCAAAGACTCTTTTTCCCCAAGTTGCATAATGATCTGTACGATCTGTAACCGATTTCTTTGTACGGAGGCTAACTTGACTATTTGCTTTGCTTCTAGTAATCATCAAATCTCTACACCACACCACATAGTTGAACTAATCATACAATGCCTGTCTACTTTTATTGGGGCGATGACGACTATCAAATTTCTCAAGCAGTTAAAAAACTGATAGA
>JBIKYZ010000293.1:0-5911 GCA_044354985.1 Pseudanabaena sp.
AATTTCTATTGTTTTCGGGGCTGACATCTCTTTTTCCTCCTACTCACTCTCTTTATATTATCACTTGTTTTGGCTTGCTTTTCTCATGATCTTCATGTTCTGTTACTTTAGCCAGCGTGTACTAGTCGAGCAAAGAGAAGATTTAGCCAATGCGATCGCGATTAATTCAACGATGTTTAATGGAGCAAGATTGATGGGGCCTGCGCTAGGTGGATTACTAATTGCCAGAGTCGGCGAAGGATACTGCTTCCTCATTGATGGACTTAGCTACATTGCTGTAATCATGGCTTTGCTAGCAATGCGACTTGTCCCGAAAGATATCCCCATGATGGCTGGCAGTCATTTACAAAAAATTAAAGAAGGATTTGTCTATGCCTTTAGCAGTCCACCAATTCGTTCCATTTTATTACTATCAGGACTAGTCAGCCTCATGGGTATGCAATATGCCGTACTCGTGCCAGTCTTTGCCGACAAAATCCTCAAAGGCGATGCTCAAACATTGGGCTTTTTGATGGCAGCATCAGGAGTGGGAGCCATCTTTGGCGGCGTTTATCTAGCCACAAGGCGATCGGTCATTGGACTTGGGAAGTTCATTGTCATCAGTCCTAGCGTTTTAGGAATTGGCTTAATTATCTTTTCTTTATCTCGCTTTTTACCACTTTCTCTATTCGCGATGCTCCTGATTGGCTTAGGCACAATTCTCCAAATCTCCGCAGGCAACATCATTTTGCAAACTATTGTCGATGATGATAAGCGTGGGCGCGTCATGAGTCTATACACGATGTCGTTTTTAGGTATGACTCCCTTTGGCAATCTCTTAGGCGGAACCTTAGGCGATCGCATTGGTGTTACCGATACTCTAATCATTGCGGGAATCGTTTGCATTTTAGGTTCAATTTACTTCAGCCGCCAATTACCTGCGTTAAAGAAGATTGTTTACAAAATCTATGAGCGCAAAGGAATTATCACCAGCTAAGGATTTGCCAGATGAGAGGGAGATTTAGTCCAATCACATCGAGATAAGCTACACTGTAATTCTGTTGTTATTTTGCTTATTGAGTTTTTTATGAACAATATTCAAGAACTTGTAATTGACAAAGTAAAAGCTTTATCACTCAATCAACAAAAGAGTGTTTTGTATTTTATAGATCGCATTTTGTCGCCTAATGTTATCAATTCTGATCGAGAACTAGAAAAGCTATTAATAGAAGGCGTTGATAGTTTGGAACGGGGTGAAGGAATTGTCGCAACTGATGATTGGTGGGAACAGGAACGCGATCGCTTAATAAACAATTCATCAAATTTGATGACGAAATAAAATTAATGCATAGTATTATTATCGCACTTCCTGCTCGTACTGATATTACACACAACTATGAGTATTTATCCGAATTTAATGCCGAAGTCGCTTTGAAGTTTTTTGATGCGACTAGATATAGCTTTGTAGAAATTGCTCGAAATCCTCAAATTGGTCAGACTTATCCCATCAACAATCCTCGCCTTAATGGATTGAGAAAATGGTACGTTAAAGGTTTTAGGAAATATTTGATCTTCTATCGAGTTCAAGAATCATCTATTGAAATTGTGAGGGTATTGCAGGGTGTTCAGGACATTGAACGTATTTTGAATGATGAGTTATAGCAATTTTTAGTTTTTTAGAGCCTGTAGAAATAAGGTGATCGCTGTTAACATCATTAATCCTAACCCTGTCCGCCAAAGGATTTGCCAGATTAGTAAAGATATAACGGCTAAAAATATCAGGATTTTATCTGTTATCCTAAGATTAGCCAATCTTAAAAGACGATGACTAATCAAATTCAAGCTTATTTGCAAGAAGTGACGCAGATTTATCAAAAGGGTAATGCAACGGAGCATACCTATCGTCCTGCGTTGAAAAAGTTGCTTGAATCTTTTGATAACAATATTTTGGCAGTGAATGAGCCGAAGCGGATTGCTTGCGGTGCGCCAGATTTTTGGATTGGTCAGGGGGCTTTAGAAATTGGGCATCTTGAGGCTAAGGATATTGGCATTTCGCTAAAGAGTTTGGAAAAGAAGAACCAAATGCAGCGTTATTTTAATGCCTTGGGGAATTTAATTTTGACGGATCATTTGGAATTTCGGTGGTATGTGGGCGGGGAGTTACGGCTATCTGCATCGATCGCTACCTTTGATAAGCAGAAGAAAATTAAGCCTGAACCTGAAGGGATTGCACAGGTTGACCAGCTTTTGCGACAGTTTTTATTGACTAAGGTTGTGCAAGTCACGACTCCCAGAGCCTTAGCGAAAAGGATGGCGGCTTTGGCGCAGTTGATTAGGGATGCCATTAATACGGCTTTGAATGATAGCGATCGCGGTGGGATGTTGCGACAACAGTTAGAGTCTTTTCGCTTGGTGTTGATTCGCGATTTGACGGGTGAGCAGTTTGCGGATATGTATGCTCAGACGATCTGCTATGGTTTGTTTGCGGCGCGTTGCAATACCGATCAAGTAAGTTCTTTTTCGCGTGAGACGGCAGGTTTTCGCTTGCCAAAAACGAATCCATTTTTGCGGGGTATTTTTAATCAGATTGCGGGTTCGGAACTGGACGATCGCATTACTTGGGCGGTGGATACTTTGGCGACTATTTTGCAGCAAACGGATATGTCGGCAATTTTGAGCGATTTTGGTAAGCGAGATCGACGGGAAGATCCTGTGGTGCATTTTTATGAGACGTTCTTGGCGGAGTATGATCCGAAGATGCGCGAGTCACGGGGGGTTTACTATACGCCTGAGCCTGTGGTTGGCTATATTGTGCGTAGTGTGGATTATATTCTCAAGGAGAAGTTTGGAATTAAGAAGGGGTTGGCGGATAGTACGAAGATTCCTAGCCCTCATCCCCCAGCCCCTTCTCCCAAGGCGGGAGAAGGGGAACAAGAGAAAGAGTCTTTAAGTCCCTCTCCCAAGGAGGGAGAGGGACTTAGGGTGAGGGCAGATATGCACAAGGTTCTCATTCTCGATCCTGCGGTGGGGACTGGGACGTTTATGCATCGGGTGATTGAGCATATTTATGAGGGTTTTAAGAATCAGAAGGGGATGTGGTCGGGTTATGTGAGTCAGCATTTGTTGCCGCGTTTGTTTGGGTTTGAGTTGCTGATGGCTCCTTATACGGTGGCGCACATGAAGTTGGGGTTACAGCTTCAGGAGTTGGGTTATGATTTTAGCTCTGAGGAGCGGCTACGGATTTATTTGACGAATACTTTACAGGAAGGTTTTCAAATTCCTGCGGCGAATGGGTTTATGAATCGGATTCGGGATGAGGCAGAGGCGGCGAAAGGGGTTAAGCAAGATACGCCTGTAATGGTGATTTTGGGCAATCCGCCTTATTCGTATGAGTCGATGAATACTGATCCTTGGATTGTGAATTTGGTTAAGGATTATTATCATGTGGATGGAAAGCCGTTGGGAGAGAGAAATCCTAAAGGTTTGCTGGATGATTATGTGAAGTTTATTCGCTTTGCTCAGCATCGGGTTTCGGAAACTGGTTATGGGGTTGTGGCTTTAATTACGAATCATGGTTATTTGGATAATCCAACTTTTCGGGGAATGCGTCAAAATTTGATGCAGACTTTTGATGAGATTTATGTTTTAGATTTGCATGGGAATAGCAAGAAAAAGGAAGTTTGTCCCGATGGCTCGCCCGATCAAAATGTGTTTGATATTCAGCAAGGGGTGGCGATCGCCTTTTTTATCAAGTATCAAGATAGTCAGCAAGATTTAGCTAAGGTTTATCATGCTGATTTGTGGGGCGTTAGAGAGGTTAAAGAGAATAAGGAATTAGTTGGGGGTAAGTATTATTGGTTAGATGAAAATGATATTAGTTCGACTGAATGGAAAGTTATAAATCCTAATGCAAGTTTTTATCTGTTTAAAGATAGAAATGTAGATTTATTGCCAGAGTATGAGAGAGGATGGAAAGTAGTTGATATTATGTCCGTTAATTCAACAGGTGTAAAAACTCACAGAGATCATTTTGTTTTTGATTATGACTATCATTCACTTTATGAACGTATTAGGGATTTCAGAAATTTAAAGCTTTCTAACGAAGATGTTTCAGAGAAATATCAACTTCAAGCTAAAAGTGACTGGAATATAGACCGTAAGAGAAAATCTTTATCTGCAAATCTTGAATGGGAAAAATGTTTTACTCAGTGTCTTTATCGTCCCTTTGACATCAAAAATTACTTTCATAATTCAGATTTGGTGGATCGCTCAAGAGATGAAGTCATGCAGCATATGATTTTGGGTGAAAATCTATCAATGGTTATGCACAGGCAGATTCTTGGGAACAACTACACACATTGGTTATGCTCAAGTTGTACTGTTGACCATAACCTACTTGATACAGCGAAAGGGGCAGTTATTTTTCCTCTCTATCTCTACCCAACCAACACCCCAACCCTATTTGAAACCGAACCAACCAACTCCCCACATGGTCGCCGCCCAAACCTAGCACCAGAATTTATTAACGAACTTTCCGAAAAACTTGTCTTAGAATTTTTCCCAGATGGCAAAGGCGATCAAATTAAAACCTTTGCTCCAGAAGACATCTTTAACTACATCTATGCCACCTTCCACTCCCCAACCTATCGCCAAAGCTTCGCCGAATTTCTCAAAATTGACTTTCCGCGAGTACCCCTCACCAGCAACAAACAACTATTTTGGGAACTCGTAAATAAAGGCGATCGCCTCGTACAACTCCACCTGATGAAAGAAACAGGCGCAGAAATTAGCAGCTATCCCATCGATGGCTCTAACCTTGTCGAGCAAGTCAAATACAACGACACCCAACAACAAATCTGGATTAACGACCAGCAATATTTCGCCAACATCCCCAACCACATTTGGAACTTCCACATCGGCGGTTATCAAGTTTGTCAGAAATGGCTCAAAGACCGCAAAGGACGCGAACTCAGCTTCGATGATCTCGTTCATTATCAAAACATCATTTCCATCTTGAGCGAAACCATCGAAATCATGAATGATATTGATCAAATCATTACCAAACATGGAGGTTTTCCATTCTCATGAATATTACCCTAACCAACATTAAGCCAATACTTAACGAACTCAAGCAAGAGTTGCAAGAGCTATATGGCGATCGCCTAGTTAAGTTAATTTTATTTGGCTCCCATGCCAGAGGAGAAGCCAATCCCGACTCTGATATTGACCTATTAGCCGTTCTTAAAAGCCCTGTTTCCCAGTTCCAAGAAATTTTAAATATGTCAGAACTGCGGGTAAAAATGCTATTAGAACAGGATGAACTCGTTTCTATTATTCCCATGTCCGAAGAAGATTTCCATACAAGAAATGTTGCTTTGTTACGAAATATCCGAAAAGAAGGAATCGAATTATGAGTGAATTCAAAAAGCTACTCTCCTTAGCACTAGAAGAACTAGACATAGCGAAGCTGTTGCTCGAACGTGGACATTATCGCACCTGTCTGTCGCGCTCATATTACTCCATGTATTACGCAACCAAAGCCTTACTACTATCCAAAGATTTAGATGTTTCAACCCATAAAGGAACTATTCGCCTGTTTAGTCAGTACTTTGTGAAAACAGGTCAACTCTCTTCAGTATGGTCAAAAATCTTAAGCGATGCCTATGAGCTAAGACAATTAAGTGACTACGATGCAGACTTTACTGGCACATTAGCTGAAGCACAAATGATTTTAGAGAAAGCAAAAGCTTTTATAGTTGAAGTAGAGAAACTATTGAAACAGTAATAACACTCAATTAACCAGTACCTAACTCATGTTACGCAGAAGCCTAAAAAGGTTTCAGAGACTGCCATTCCAAGTGAGATTGCTGCAAAGCCTTGATATATAATTTGGATTTGAGAGCGAAGTGATTGAGCTTAGAATTAAGTTTGA
>JBIKYZ010000294.1:0-5910 GCA_044354985.1 Pseudanabaena sp.
GCAAATACTACTATCTTAGTACTCCTAAATCATTAGTGCTTCGATTTCTCATGCCCAATATTTGGGCATCTCTTAATGTGCCGTTCATCCATTTTTTGCTTCAATTTTTTCCAAACTCCAATAGAAACCGATTAACTAGCAACAGGCGCATTCATCGAAGCTAAAATCTTCTGGACAATTTGGATGCCAGTCAGGGCTTGCCAACCAAACAGCCCCATTACCACCATATTGATCGCGACATGGATGCTGCGAACCCAGTCATGCTTCTGCATAAAGGGAACTAACGCTGCCGAAATAGCGATCGCGCCTACCATTCCTAAGCCAGCAAACAAATGGGCGTTAATGTGAATCTTGCCACTACTTACATAAGTCGCCACAATTCCACCGATCGCTCCCAATACCATTATGGCTAGAACGATAGAACCAATTTGGTGATGACGAATCGCAAATTTACCTTTGATCATTTCTTTCTTGACATCGCCTTCAGCTAGTCTGGTGCGACGAACTTGCACACCCAGATACATCGCATAGATAGTAATACCCAGCAATACCCACATCATAATTGGATGGAAAAAACTGAGATAGGGTTTGAGAGCCGATAAAGTTTCTGAATTCATGACGATTGTTTTCAATGCGATCGCATATAAAGTGATTAAATATCTTTTCTATTTCCCGTCCGTAAAACAAAGTTAGAAAATCAGTAAAATCTATACTTAGGTCTAACGTGTGAAAAAGTAGAAGGGAACAAGAAAAAGCGTGACATCCTGACGTATAACATTCTGTATAAGTTATAGGAATTGTACTGAAATCATATAGTTCTTTACGATGGAACAATTAGCAGCTCATGACTTATAGAAAAGCTAAAGCCTATATCTAGTATAGGGTTAAATCATCTAGAGAACAAACTTAACTTAGTCTTAAGATTAATCTTGTTTAATTATATTACTAATAAGTTATATTAAAGTGGATTACAAAAAAAATTGCAATACTTCAAGAATTAAGTCTTCCAATATTGCTGCAAGTTTTTGCAATTTGTTTAACATTGGAGATTACCTTTATGAACACAAACGTTGGCGCAATCGATCGCCTGATTCGTTTGTTATTGGCTGCTGGATTGTTCTATTTAGGCTTTTTCCTTTATGGCGGTACTGGATTAGGTATTGGTCTAGTTGTAGTGGGCGGTGTAATGCTGGTAACTGCTCTAGTAGGCTTTTGTGGACTTTATCAGCTTCTAGGAATTCGCACCAATAAACTTACTGGGTCTCTTCATGGAAAATAGTCTCCCTCTCGAAAGCCCTTCTCTATCAAGGCGGCAATTACTAAATTTCATCACTGGATCGGCGATCGCTGTGACCGCAGGTTCGGCACTCTATCCCTTTGGTAATTTTTTCGTTCCACCATCAGAAGCCGTTGGTGAAGGTGGAGCTATTCTTGCTAAGGATATCTTAGGAAAAGTAATTCCCGCCTCACAACTCTTGGCTGAGCCACCAGAAACTCGCGCTCTAGTAGCAGGTTTAGCAGGTGAACCCACCTATCTGATTGTTACCGCCGATCGCACTCTCGACAACATTGGCATTGTCGATAACTGTACGCATCTCGGTTGCACTTTTCCTTGGAACCCAATGGATCAGCAGTTTCAATGTCCCTGTCATGGTTCTCGCTATGCCCCCGATGGAACCGTGGTGCGTGGTCCCGCTCCTCTACCGCTCAAGATTGTCAAAGTTGCTGTAACTGACAACAAAATTTTGATCTCGCCATGGACAGACACCGATCCTCGTACTGGTCAAAGACCTTGGTGGGTATAGGGTATCTCCACATTTAGTATCACGAATTGCAGTCTTTTTAAAATTCTCGGTTCAGTTACATTCTATTCACTATTGAATTGTATTGAAAAAGAGTAATAATCATGACAACTTATATCTTCCCAAAACAGTCAAAGCTTGACCCAAGCAATTCTTGGCAAGTCTTTTCCGACTGGATCGCAAGTACCGATAACCGTCTATATATCGGTTGGTTTGGTATTCTCGCAATTCCCACATTGCTCGTGGCCGCGATAGTGTTTGTGCTAGCGATCGCCAATGCTCCATCCGTTGATATGGATGGTATTCGCGCTCCCATCGCAGGATCGCTGATGGCTCATAACAACATGATCACTGCTGCCGTCGTCCCTACTTCTGCGGCGATCGGACTCCACTTTTACCCTATATGGGAAGCAGATTCGCTCGATGAATGGTTATATAATGGCGGTCCTTATCAGATGATCGTGTTTCATTTTCTGATTGGTATCTGGGCTTATCTAGGTCGCCAGTGGGAATTGAGCTACCGCTTAGGAATGCGTCCGTGGATCGCCGTTGCCTTTTCTGCTCCTGTAGCCGCAGCCACCGCTGTACTGTTTATCTACCCAATCGGACAGGGAAGCTTTTCTGAAGGAATGCCTTTGGGAATTTCGGGTACTTTCTACTTCATGCTCTCGCTTCAAGCAAAGCATAATGTCTTGATGCATCCGTTCCACATGTTAGGAGTAGCTGGAATTTTTGGAGGTGCGCTTTTAAGTTCGCTCCACGGCTCTCTCGTTACCTCTAGCCTAATTCGCGAGACGACAGAGATTGAATCGGCTAACCTAGGGTATAAATTTGGTCAAGAGGAAACTACCTATAACCTGCTTGCCGGCCACAGTGGATACTTAGGTCGAGTATTAATTCCAACACTGTCTCTGCGTAATAGTCGAACTACGCACTTTCTATTAGCTGCATTGCCAACGATCGGCATTTGGTTTGCCGCTTTAGGTATCGGCGCAATGAGCTTTAATCTCAATGGGTTTAATTTCCAGCAATCGATTTTAGATGATGTTGGTCATCCAATTCGCACTGATGCCGATCTGCTTAATCGGGCAGATATTGGGATTGAGGTCATGCGATCGCCTAATGGACATAACTTCCCCGTCCCATTGGCTCTGACATCTCCTGATATTTCTGCTTAGACAACTCATGTTAAGTAGAACGAAGATTGCCCTCACCCCCCAGCCCCCTCTCCCATGAAGGGCGAGGGGGAGTAAGACCAACTCTTGTTCCCCTCTCCCCTTTTGGGAGAGGGGCTAGGGGTGAGGGTCTTAGAAACTTTCACATAACATCAACTAAAAAACAAAAAATAGGAACTATTCAATGAAAATTGCCGTATCTAGCCAAAATCAAACCAATGTAACAGGACATCTCGGACATTGCCAGAAATTCTGGATCTATGATGTGGACGACACATTTATTCAAAATAAACAACTATTACAACTCACTAAAGCCGAAAGCTTCCATGAAAGCTCTCCTAAAGAAACCCATCCATTGGACGTTGTGCAGGTACTGATTAGCGGCAGTATGGGAAATGGATTATTTTGCCGACTGGAAGCCAAAGATATCAAACCATTTGTCACTTCCGAAACCGATCCCGATACTGCCGTAACTGCTTACCTTGCGGGTTCGTTAATTGTGAAGACTCAAGAGGAACGCGATCGCGATCATGAGGTGGAACATACACATGGTGGAGAAGATGACCACAAAGGTAAGTGCGGATGTAAATAAAATTAACTAGTTACAGCCATTTTTGCTAATTCCTTGCACTAACGCATTCATTAGCAAAAATGATGGGTTACGCGATCGCTAATCCATCCTACTTAATTACTACATTTAATTCAAAAAACTAATAAGTTTCAAAATATTTCAATTTATTAACTAAATTACTTTATAGTGATATAATCATTTTATTAATTTTAAAAGCACAATGCAGAAACCGATGATTAGTAGTAACCGATCTTGGAATCAATCGCAGTGGTTGCGCTTAGTCGCAGGCAGTATGGTTTTAATCAGCTTGTCCCTATCGCTGATTAATGTCAATTGGTTATTTTTGACGGCATTTGTCGGACTGAATTTGCTGCAATCTGCTTTTACTAAATGGTGTCCGTTGATTGCGGTATTGCAAAAACTAGGAGTGAGAGAGTGAATGTGTGAGGATAATGCTTTGCACCATCCTCACACTAGGAGCATTTAATAAAAATTTTTAATAAAAATTTATTTTTTTAGGAGTCGAGATTATGGCTCGTGTTGTTGTGATTGGCGCTGGATTAGGAGGTTTACCTGCTGCTTACGAGTTGAGGCATGTATTACCCCGTGAACATAAGATCACGCTTATTTCCAATCAACCAAAATTTACCTTTGTGCCTTCTCTGCCTTGGGTGGCGCTAGGATTAAAATCCCTTGATAGCATTCAATTAGATTTAGCCAAAACCGTCATTAAACATGACATTGAGTTTATTCATGCGGCGGTTACTGCGATCAATCCAAAGTTGCGTCAGATCAAGATGGACGACGATCGCACATTGGACTATGACTATGCGGTGATTGCCACGGGACCCGAACTTGCCTTGGATGCTCTGAAGGGATTAGGTCCAGAAGGTGGCTATACCCAATCAATTTGTAATCCACATCATGCGGTGTTAGCTGGTGAAGCATGGCAAAAATTCCTAGCTAATCCAGGTCCAATCGTGGTGGGCGCATCGCCAGAGGCAAGTTGTTTTGGTCCTGCCTATGAATTTGCATTCCTAATTCACGATCAATTGAAAAAGAGAGGATTGCGATCGCAGGTTCCGATCACCTTCATTACTTCAGAACCATATGCAGGACATTTGGGCATTGGCGGTATGGCAAGTTCTCGTTGGCTGATGCGTAAATTTATGGCGGATCGGGAAATCGAACTGATGGAAAATACTGCTATTTCCCATTTTGAATCTGAGGCTGTGCATTTAGTTGATGGGCGCGTGATTCCTTCTAAATTTACAATGGTGCTGCCACCTTTCCGAGGGCCCAAATTTCTCCGTGATGCGGTCGGGCTAACTGATGCTAAGGGATTTGTACCCGTATTACCCACCTATCGTCATCCAGAATTTGATTCCATTTATGCTGTCGGTGTGGTTACGCAACTCAAAGCGGTTGAACAAACGCCAATCCCCACAGGTGCTCCCAAGGTGGGATTGATGTCGGAAGAAATGGCGCTAGCAGTTGCCCAGAATATTGCCCTAGAGTTGGGAGTTACTTCTGGCAATCAATTGAGACCAACCTTACAAGCAGTTTGCTTCGCGGATTTTGGTAATACAGGAGCATTGTTTCTCGCCGATCCGCTTTTGCCTGATGCAGCAGGCGATCGCAAACGCGCCCTAATCTTTCACGGGATCTGGGTATCTTGGATGAAGGCTGGATTTGAGAAGTATTTTCTCACGAAAATGCGCTTTGGCTGGACGATTCCTTGGTTTGAGAAGATTGGCTTTAGAGCGATCGGACTACCACTTGTGGAACCAATTATCCCCAGTTTAGAACCAGCTCCATTTCAAGCGAAAGCATGAATGGGAATGAGCAATATCCTAATTTTGAATAGTAGGAGCAGGCATGGACATCACTCTCAATCCTAGCGAACTGGAAAATCTGGCAAATCGATTCCGCGCTTTGGCAGAACCAACCCGTCTGCAAATCCTGATGGCAATTTGTAACCAAGAGCGCAGTGTACAGGATATCTGCGATCGCACTGGACTCCATCAAGGCAATGTATCGAAGCATTTGCGATTGATGAAAGATGCGGGAGTGGTAGCCTGTCGGCGAGAGAGTGTGTGGCGATTTTACCGAGTTATTGATACAGAGTTACTGATGCTGTGTAGTTCTAGCCATAAATTTCGGAATAATTCTTGAGATGATGCTTAGTGCGAAGCACTAAGCATCATCCATAACTTAATTAGGGTACAAACGTAATGAATTGGAGTTTGGAAAAAATTGAAGCAAAAAATGGATGAACGGCACATTAAGAGATGCCCAAATATTGGGCATGAGAAATCGAAGCACTAATGATTTAGGAGTACTAAGATAGTAGTATTTGCCA
>JBIKYZ010000118.1:0-14858 GCA_044354985.1 Pseudanabaena sp.
ATTCCATTTGATGTACAGGATTAGCGATCGTGCCGCAATGGAAAGAGGGAACAGCGGCGCTAGATTCTAACTGACGGATCATCGGGAATAAAATCTTTTCTTCATGCCTCATCCAGCGTTTTCTTGCCGCCGCAACAATAGTCAACTTTGGCTTGTTCAAACAGTCGTGAAAGGGAAGGGCAATCGCGAACGATTTCGCCTACGGTATCGCTGATTTGAAAGGTTGCCATATGTTTAGTCTCCTGTTTGTTCTACGTCGAAAGTATTGCAAAGGAACACTTTCGACAAAATAATTAGCCGTTCAATACATCTTTTTTATGTTGAGGAGCCGCCGCTACTGCTGCCACATCTTCCAAAAGATCATCAGAAACTCCCATCTCTTTGAGAGTAATCATCAAATCCTCAGCAACAGCGTCAAAGTGGTTGCTGTTTAAACCTTGCTGCAACACCAGATCCTTGTGGGCTTCGCGCATCTGCGCTCCACTATATTTGTCAGTACCACCAAACGCATAGGTGAGAAACGCTTTTTGGTGCATCCGTTGCTTCTGCATATCGGTATTCTCAAAAAAGTGTTTGATGCGATCATCTTGTAATACTCTTTCGTAGAAGCGATCGACGGCTACATCAACGGCTGCTGCGCCACCAAGCTTTTCAAATAATGTTGTCATTGCAATTTCTGTTTATCTAATCTGTTGTCGATAGCATAGGAGAACATCACCTGAGAAGTCTTTGACTTAAGTCAAAAAACTTAAAAAATCCTTAACTCTAGAGCTAATCTTGACGCACCCCTCATCCCCCAACCCCTTCTCCCGCAGGAGAAGGGGAGAAATATTAGATTTCTTGTTCCCCTCTCCTGCGGGAGAGGGGCTAGGGGTGAGGGCTTAGCGCTTTGGTGTGTTAAGTATATGAATACCTTTGCAAAGGTAGGGGCTTGGTCTCAAAGCCCCAATTTCATCTGAGATCTTTTGATTGGAAGTATAGTTGTTGAACGCATCGAACGCATTGAGGAAAATGTTAAACAAATTAGACTTGAGCCATTGGTTGCAGACGATTCTAATTTTTCGAGGATTATCGCCAGAGCAAATCATTCCTTTAGCTCAAATTGCTCAACTGCAAAAATTTGAAAAGGGTGAAGTAATCTTCCACCAAGATAGTGAAGCAACAGGATTTTTTATAGTCCAAACAGGACGAGTCAAGGTTTTTAAAATGGCTGCTAATGGCAAGGAACACATCTTACATTTGCTGAATGTGCAAGATTACTTTGCAGAAGTTCCCGCCCTCGATGGCAAAGCTTTCCCTGCCTCAGCGATCACCCTAGAACACACAGAATTAATCTTCTTCCCTCGACTTCCATTTCTCGATTTACTGCACCAATATCCTGCGATCTCCATCAATATGTTGATGAGTCTTGCAAACCACTCACGTAAACTCGCGCACATGGTCGAAGAACTCTCTTGCAAAGATGTACCGCAAAGATTAGCGTCCTACTTATTGGATTTGAGCGATCACGAAAATGGAGCTAATGTCATAACTCTAGATGTCACCAAAACTCAATTAGCCGCAACTTTAGGAACGATTCCTGCGACTCTATCTAGAGCTTTTTATCGTCTTAGTAGTGAAGGATTAATTGCCATCAATGGTTCACAGATTGAGTTATTAGATCGTGATCGCTTGCAATCTACCAGCGATTAGAACCCAGCGATCACAGACAAGGGGCTTAAGCCCCTTGTCTATGATTACGCATCAAAGATTGATCTAACTAAGCTCTTTACCACCCATACATCAATGTCATCGGTTCTTATGGCTTCCGCGATTTGCTGAGCGCGATCTAGATCGGGCGCGATCGCAAATACTGTTGATCCTGAACCAGACATCATTGCACCAAGACATTCTTGATCTAGCAATTTATTTTTTAGTTCAGCAATTGCAGGATACTCAGGCAATACTACTCGTTCGAGATCGTTGTACAGTAAGCGCCCAATTTTATGAGGTGCAGACTCACCACCAGAAGCAATTGCTGCCACAATTTGACTAGAGAGATTTTGATCTTTGACTTGACTTGTGGCAAGCAACTCCTGCTTTCGGAAAGTTTGATAAGCCCATGCAGTCGCGATCGCAATTTGGCGGGGCTTGCAAATTACTAAGACTAAATCTGTGAGATCGGGCAAAGGTGAAAGCACTTCACCACGACCTGTGGCTAAAGCCGTGCCACCAGAAACACAGAAGGGAATATCAGAACCTAACTGAGCCGCAAAATCACAAAGCTGCGACTGGGTGAGTCCCAAATCCCAAAGGCGATCAATCCCCACAAAAATTGCGGCGGCATTAGCTGAACCACCAGCTAAACCAGCCCCCATCGGAATTTTCTTGTCGATCGCAATCTCCATGCCCCCAATCTCTGGGTAGAGGCTTTGCATCAAAGCAGCAGCTTTGTAAGCTAGATTGGAGCGATCGCAGGGTACTTCAGGGTTAGTACAAAGGATTTGAATCTCATCTGTACCGATTTTACGAATATCAACGCGATCGCATAGATCGATACTCTGCAAAATCATCACTAGATCGTGGTAACCATCAGCACGATTCCCCGTGATCTCGAGATAGAGATTAATTTTTGCCGCAGCCTTGAGAGAAATACGCGAGGTCATTGGGAAAAAGTTCGCTTATATATGTGTTGGAGATTTTTTTGATCAATATCAGATCCACCACGCCGCAGCGATCGCATTTGGTTTTCGACCATCAGCTTGGCATCTGCTCGCGAGACAGGCTCAAACTGAACCCCGTCGGGACTAGTAGTAATTAGGAAAAACAACCTTTGTGCGTAGAGTGTGGTAAACAAACTACGGAACTCATCTACTCTACATAAGCGAGATAGCAAGCCAAAAGTGGGATGATTTAGATAATGTTCGGACATTTGGCGGGCTAGAAAATTTAGTAAGTTGGATGAACTAGGAGAGATGAATTTTTTCTGTATCGTAAACAACATGAGTTTAACGAAACTATCGGGATTGGGGATTTATAAAGAAGCTTAAAAATCCCTAGAAATTAGACAATACAACCTATTCGATAATATTACGATTATTATTTTGATATGTTTAGTGCGATTAATCAGGAAATGTTATCAAACCTTAACGACTTTTCCTAACGAATTCGATCAAATTATGACTAAAATTTCTGATTTTCATATTATGGCAAGACTAGTTTTAGTTATTGTGCTGATATCCAGTCTTTTCTTTGCGCCAAAAGTAGCTTTCGCTGCTGAACGTCGTCCTGTGATCCCCGCCAATGGACAGCCGATTCTGAGTGGCAATATGCATGGATCTGACTGGATAGCTGCTTCCAATGACTCTAAACAAGCCTATTGCGAAGAAGCCTTTGCGGCTTTTCGTGGTTCTGCGGCTCAAAGCTATATCATTAGTCACAATATTCAAAGCCTTAGTCCAGAAGGGCTATGCGATCGCATGGATCAGTACTATAGCCTCGAAGAATACGCCGATGATCGTCTGGGATCTGCGGCTGCGATCGCTCCAATTTTATTTGCTGATACACCTCTTGGTACTAAGTACTAAGCCTTAGAGATTTACACAAAATAATCAATCCCAAAAATAGCGACGGCTTTGCCGTCGCTATTTTTTTGGGATTTAGATGAATCATTTTTTCTTTGGATTTCACTTACAGTAATTTTTGATCAAGTAAACCAAACAAATATCTTAAAAGTCATATCAACCAAGACTTTTAAGATATTTGTTTGGTTTGCTATGGGATACAAAGCGCGGAAAAAACAAAAATTCTACGAAGCCTAAACTTTAATTTTGGAGCTAGGGAACATGTGAATTAACCAACTTGTCTGTGTATTAAGTGACAGTTACACCTAATTCGATCCGTATAATTACTCATTAGATATATTTATGGTACACAAAAATACACATGACATAGGATAGAATCTGAGTCATAAAATATTTTTGTTATATTTTGTGGTGTGATCGCAACGTTTTAAAACGTTTTAAAGGAAGTATGAGCAAACAAACTGAAGCCCCAATAAAAGAGATTTCTACATTGAACGTAACCGCTAAAAAGTTATATTCCGAAGAGGTTCAGGCTGAACTTGCGGAATTGCAGTCAGATATCGATGTTCTTTTCCAGCAATTACAAAGTTTGAGCCGTCAACGCCTTACCTCAGTAGGGAGTTCTCAGTAGTGGTTGCCATACAAAACTCCTCACACACGCTTACGCCTGAGACGACCCTCCGCGACATTATTAAAACTATCCCTTCTGAATACTTTGAGAAAAAACCTCTCAGAGCTTGGTTGAGCGTTTTATTTTCATTGACAACTGCCGCGCTTGGTTATGCCAGTATTGCCTTTTCTCCTTGGTACTTGTTGCCCTTTGCTTGGATTTTTACAGGTACGGCTCTAACTGGCTGGTTCGTAATTGGTCATGACTGCGGACATCGTTCCTTCTCCAATAAAATTTGGATTAACGATCTTGTTGGTCATATCGCTTTTTTACCATTGATTTTTCCTTTCCACGGTTGGCGATTCAAGCATGATTATCACCATCTGCATACCAATAAGATGGGCGAAGATAATGCTTGGTATCCATTTACCATCGACGAATATGAGGAAGGAAAAGGGCTTATTTCCAATGTTTATCGATTGATTCGCACCCGTTTTTGGTGGACTGGCTCGATTATTCATTGGGCAAACTTACATTTTAATGCCAGCCTCTATCCTGAACGCCAACAGTCTCAAGTTAAGTTTTCCTATCGCTTAGTCATTGCATTCGCCGCGATCGCATTCCCTACTTTGATTGTCACCACAGGCTTCTTTGGCTTCATCAGCTTTTTTGTAATGCCTTGGTTGGTCTATCATTTTTGGATGAGCACGTTTACGATTGTTCACCACACCATGCCTGATATCCAATTTAAAGATAAGGACAAATGGCACGCAGCGACTGATCAGCTAACAGGAACAGTCCATTGCGATTACCCAGTTTGGGTTGAGTGGCTATGTCACGATATCAATGTTCATGTTCCTCACCACATTTCGACTGGTATTCCCTCGTATAATTTACGTTTAGCACATAAGTGTCTTGATGAAAATTGGGGTCAGTATATGTACAAGACTAAGTTCTCTTGGGATTTAATGAAGGATATTGGCGATCGCTGTCATATCTATGATGCAGAGAAATGTTATAAAAGTTTCGATGAAGTTGATGCTAAATCAGCTTAGATAAAAAAAGAGAAGCGGCGCATTGCGCCGCTTCTCTTTTTTTTTGATCTAATCGTAAAATGCACTAGATGTAGCGCTTTGCGCTATAACCTGTGGCTAATACTTTTAATCTGGAGATGCAAAATATGCGTACAATACGAAAATTGCCGATCCTATCTCTTGCACTAGTTTTGGTTGGTTATATTGCCTATGGATGGCTGCTTTCAGTTCACAAAGCCGATTGGCGGATCTGGATTCCTGCTGGGGCGATCGCCTTTGGTGTGGACTGGTTATTCTCATTAGGATGGGCGATCGCAGCGGTAATATTTGTGTTTTATCAAAAGTCTCAGTTTCTATTGTCACTGGGGATTAGCGTAGTTTGGGTGCTATTGATATATGTTGCAAGAAATGAACTTCGCGCTTTCATGAACAATCGTGGCTGGAATTTCTTTGTTCTTGCTTTAATCGCTGGAGCTGGGCTGGGGCTAGGCTGGTTTACAGACACATTACCCACAATTCGTACTTTCGGCGAATCGCTAGTTAAATGAGATAAAAAATGCTGCGCTTAGCACTGCATTTTTTATCTCAAAACGCTGTATTTAATGTAAGTAGCTAGGCATAATTAATTACAATTCAAACCCATAAGGTTGCGCCCCTGCGGGGCGCAACCTTATGGGTTTGGGAATTTTTTTTGCACAAGTACTTATACCAATTTACAAAAGTGTGACTACACTTTTGTAAATTAAAAACCAAACCCTGTAAGGGTTTTGAAAACACAAAATGGCGTAGCCATTTTGTGTTTTGGTATTACTTGTTACTAGCGCTACTTTTCCAAAACTCTAGAAGTTGCTTAATGATGATAGACATCACTAGATTTATCGTTATTTTTTCATGCGTTTGGAACAGTTACAAGCATTTTTGGCAGTTGCAGAAACAGGAAATTTTCAGCAAGCAGCTCAGAGATGTGGAGTTAGCCAGTCAACTATCAGCCGACAGGTGCAGTCTTTAGAAGCAACTGTCGGTATCTCGCTGTTTCATCGTCAGGGTAACGCTAAGCTAACTGTCGGCGGCGATCGCCTGCTAGTCCATGCTAGGAAAATTTGTCAGATTTGGTTATCAGCTGAACAAGAGTTACTCGATTTGCAGTCGGGTAAACAAACAGAGCTATGTGTGGCAGGAATTCCTTCAGCCTGTGCTTATCAGCTACCACCAATATTGCAAAAATTTTCTAAGGCTTATCCCAATGTCCAGTTACGAGTGACGACATTGGGAAGCGATCGCGCTCTTAAAGTTCTTAAAGATGGCTTGATAGATATTGCGATCGTCATGAATAATCCATTTTTAAACGCAAGTTCCGAAATGGTAGTAGAGAAACTCTATGAAGAAAAAATTCAACTTTTGCTGGCGGTTAATCATCCCCTTTGCCGAAAAGAATCACTTACATGGAAAGACTTACATAATGTCCCTCAAGCTGTATTTAAAGATGGCTATGGATTACAGCGTCTTGTCCAAGACCATTTCAATCGCCAAGGGCTTCGTTTAAATGCCGCTCTTGAGCTGAATTCTCTTGAAGCTTTTCGCGGCGTAGTTAAGCAAGGTAGTTTGGCCGCCTTGCTTCCAGAAACCTTTTTAGTGGAAATAACGCACGATCCAGACTTAGTAGTGCGATCGCTCAATGAACCATGCCTAACTCGCGAAATAGTCTTAGTAACTACTAGCGATCGTATTCAAATTCCCCCAATTCAATATTTTTGTAAGCTTGCCGCCCAGATGATTCAGCAGGAAATTCCTGTGGCTTTAAAAAGCGCCCTGTAAGCCTAGAAAGCAGAGACTATCTACTTTCTAGGCTATAATTCATCATCTAACCGACTTTTGCATTAAATTCACCTGTAGAGTAATGAGTAAAGAATTTCGCGAATTTTTGCGTAAAGTTGGGAGCGGTACACATACCTGCAAAAGCTTGACGCGCCAAGAGGCTGAAGCTGCCACGATCATGATGTTGCAAGGAGTTGCGACTCCTGCTCAGATTGGTGCATTTATGATCGCCCATCGGATTAAACGCCCAACCAGTGAAGAATTGGCAGGGATGCTCGATGCCTATAAACTTCTGGGCGCAAAGGTCGCGCCGATCGCATCGGATAAACAGGTTTTAGTGCTGGGATCACCCTATGACGGCAGATCGAAGACTGCACCAGTTAGTCCTATAACTGCGATTGTGCTGGCAACAGCGGGGATTCCTGTCTTGATGCATGGAGGCGATCGGATGCCAACCAAAGAAGGGCTACCTTTTATCGAAATTTGGCAAGCTTTGGGCTTAAATTGGCAAGATTTCACCATTGAGCAAGTTCAACATAACCTAGAAGCTCAAAATTTTGGGTTTGTCTACTTACCTAAACATTTTCCCCTCGCCCAAGGATTAGTCGCCTATCGTGAGCAAATCGGTAAACGCCCACCCTTTGCCACCCTTGAGCTAATGTGGTCGCCCTATCAAGGTAAGCAATTTTTAGTGTCAGGGTTTGTGCATCCACCTACTGAAACTAATATTCGCGAAGCCTTTGCTCAGCATGGCATTACTGAATTTGCTACTGTTAAAGGCTGGGAGGGAAGTGTAGATTTACCGCGATCTCGTACTGCAATTATCGGTATCAATCACGGCGATCAATTTGAGCGCTTAACTCTATCAGCAAGGAATTATGGATTTAGTTCCGAAGATCCTGCGATCGCAGATGCATCAGATATGGAAAACAAAATCATTTCTGCTCTCAAAGCGGAACCTTCTGAATATCTTAATTCTGTATTATGGAACTGTGGATTCTATCTCTGGCTTTACGGAATGCATGATGAAATTGCCGATGCGATCGTTCATGCTCAAGAAATCATTAGCAGTGGAAAGGCGTTACGGAAGTTAGAAGATCTACGAGCTTAACCTCGTTTAATGGTTTTGAAAAACCCCTCAATCGCCCAGCGCTTACGTCCCAAAATCACCAGATAACAACAATTCACAAATGGGGCAACACTTCTATGAATTAAAACCCAAACCCTGTAAGGGCTTATACTAAAGCACCCGAATCCGCCACTTTTATTTGGACTTTTATGTCCTAAGCAAACTTTTTATTGCTATATCACACTTTCGTGAATTGGGATTAAATATCTTGACATAGTTGTTGTGGTAACTGTTCAAGGATTCGCTGCAACGGAGCAAAATCTCTCAAGCCATGCGACAAAATTAAAGCTCCTTGAATACCAATCATCGCATTTTCACCTCGCTCCTTTGCCAATTTCTCATCCAATCCTGCGGTGACTAGAACCTTTGCGATCGCCTCAATCCATTTCAAAAAAGCACCACGAATCTCTGCGTGAAACAAATCATCACTTGACTGCTGCATTACTAAAACTGCCCAGAGGCAAGAATTTTGCCCCCCATTAAAAAATTTGCTCACCTCCTCGCACATGGACTGAAATTTAGCGATTGGTGGTTCTGGGCGATCGAGAATTTCCAAGATGCTCGTCTCTAGCCAATTGTTGACATGAGTAAGAGCGACCTCAGCCATTTCTGCCTTGCCCCTAGGAAAATGATGATAGAGACTCGCCTTACCCAATCCCGTTTCTTGAGAAATTTTGGAAAGGGTTACCCCCTCATAACCAAACTGACGAAACAGCTTGAGCAAAGTTGGTACATGGGTTTGTTTAGACATAGATTTCTTATGAGAGGATTGATGACGTTTGCGCCATCTCTCCTCTTTTGATTTAGCAGTATTTACCTATTGACATTATACCGAACGGACAGTACAGTAGCGGTATACCGAACGAACGGTACAAAAAAGTGGGTAAAGCAATGATTAAGCTACATGGTCACGAAATCTCTGGTAACAGCTACAAAGTACGTTTAATGTTGTCATTGCTCAATCTTGAGTATGAATGGGTGAGAGTCAATCTAATGAAAGGCGAACATAAATCGCCAGAATATTTGGCTAAGAATCCTTTTGGACAAGTTCCTTTGCTAGTCGATGACGAAACTCAAATTGCCGATGCTCAGGCGATTTTGGTCTATCTAACCAGAAAGTATGGCGGCGAACAATGGCTACCAACGGATGCCTTGCCAATGGCGCAAGTAGTTCGCTGGTTATCAACGGCTGCGGGTGAAATACGTCAAGGTGTAGAGAATGCAAGACTATTCTATCTATTTGGAGCAGGCACGAAGATCAATATTGATCGCGCCACTGAAAAATCTCATTTCATTCTCAAGCAACTCGATCAGCATTTAAGTACAAGAACTTGGTTAGAGTGCGATCGCCCTACAATTGCCGATGTTGCTATCTATCCCTACATTTCATTAGCTAAGGATGGCAAGATCGAACTTGATGCTTACGCTCATGTTTTGAGTTGGATAGAGAGATTTCAGAAACTTTCTGGCTATGTGCCCATGTTAGGAACTTAAACCTATGCCTAGACAATTTGGTACAATCGCTTTTACTCCCGCCGTAAAAGCTATGCAAGAAAAAATGGGTTCCCGTGAGAACTACGAGCGCTTTGTGGCGAAAGGTGCTGACAATAACACAGTTACTCCTGATATTGCTCAGTTTATTGCAAGTATGGAAGGATTTTATCTGGGTACTGTTACTTCCAATGGCTACCCTTATATTCAGTTTCGTGGCGGTAAGGCAGGATTTTTAAAGGTTCTTGATGAGAAAACGTTGGGCTTTGCTGATTATCGCGGCAATGTGCAGTATATCTCTGTGGGCAACCTTTCAGAACATGATAAAGCATTTCTATTTTTAATGGATTATCGGAATCGCCGCCGTTTGAAAATCCTCGGTCGTGCAAGGATTGTGGAAGATGATCCTGTAATTCTTGATCAAGTTCAAGATCCCGACTATCCAGCCACCGTAGAACGGGCGATCGTCTTTGAAATCGAAGGCTGTGATTGGAATTGTCCGCAACATATTCCTGTGCGCTATTCACAGGCTGAAGTGGAAGCAATGCAAGCTAGAATTAGTGAATTAGAGCAACTTCTAGCGGAGGCTAAAAACTCATAATTATGAAACTCCATGCAGATTTGAGTCAGCGCGTTGTCGTCGAAAGTGAATCCCTCGATTGGGTGGATTCCCCTATGGTGGGTGTTCAGCGCCGAATGCTCGAACGAGATGGCGAAGAAGTCGCAAGGGCAACCTCGGTCGTCCGCTATGCTCCTGACAGTCATTTCTCCGCACATACCCACGGCGGCGGCGAAGAGTTTTTGGTCTTAGACGGCATCTTCTCTGATGAGTATGGCGACTATCCTGCGGGAACCTATATTCGTAATCCCGTGGGTTCAACCCATACGCCTTTTAGCAAAGAGGGTTGCACGATTTTAGTCAAGCTCTGGCAAATGCATCCTGATGACCAACAACGAGTTGCGATCGCAACTAAACAAATGCCTTGGGCTAATGGCTTAGTCAAGGGATTACAAGTAATGCCCCTGCATAGCTATGGAACCGAAAATGTCGCCCTAGTTAAATGGGATGCGGGTACTCAGTTCCAGCCTCATATGCATTTAGGCGGCGAAGAAATCTTTGTGGTTGATGGAATCTTTGAGGATGAGTTTGGTGCTTATCCTAAGGGGACTTGGTTGCGGAATCCTAGTGGCAGTCGGCATATGCCGTTTAGCAAATCAGGTTGTCTGATTTATGTCAAAGTAGGGCATCTGAGCTAATCTATTTTCTGTTTTTATCGTTGCTTTTAAAGATATGAAAACGCAAAGTATTCTGTCTAACATCTTTCTCTATGGTCGCTCGACATGGCAGATAGTGCGATCGCGTCTAAGTCCCAAAAAGGGGATTGAGGATATCCTGAACTACCGATATATATCGGACAAATTAGCTACAAGTGGTCAACCAACCGCCGCAGAACTGGAATTAATTAGTCAAGTAGGATATAAAACTGTTCTCAATTTAGCACCGCCAAATGCTTCCAATGCTCTGCCAGAGGAACAAGCGATCGCAACTAATTTAGGAATGGATTATATCAACATCCCCGTAGTTTGGGATAATCCCACAATGGCGGACTTTAAACAGTTTTGCGATGTGATGGCAAATCATAAAGACCAACCAATTTTTGTCCATTGTGCGATGAATATGCGCGTATCAGCATTTATGTATCTCTATCGTTACTTGAAGCTAGGAGTCCCTGTGTCAGAAGCTCGTGCGACCATGACAACCGTCTGGGAACCCAATGCTACTTGGCAAAACTTCATTGAAACAGCGATCGCTTCTAATCACAGTAACTTCCGAGCAAGCGAACCTCAAGAAAATTTTTAAAAGCATTGCAAAGCAATGCTTTTAAAAATTTTCTTGGTTTGAATTTGAGCGCAAAGCACTGTAAATTAACTATTAACTAAATCCTAAAAACTATGGAAACTAAACCACCTCTTCCTCCATTTACCCTAGAAACTGCCAAAGCCAAAATCCAAGCTGCGGAAAATGCATGGAATACTCGCGATCCTGATCGCGTAGCCCTTGCCTATACAGAAGATTCTGAATGGCGAAATCGTAATGAATTTGTAAATGGACGCGATGAGATTAGAGAATTTCTCAAACGTAAATGGGCAAAAGAACTTGACTATCGATTGAGAAAAGAACTTTGGTGCTTTATGGACAATCGCATTGCAGTGCGATTTGAGTATGAATATCATGACGAAGCAGGCAATTGGTATCGTGCCTACGGCAATGAAAATTGGGAGTTCGCGGAAAATGGCTTGATGATGCGGCGCTTTGCCAGTATTAACGACTTAGCTATCCAAAAAAGCGATCGTAAGTTTCGCTGGGAACGTTAAGTTTACAGCGCTAAGCGCTCAAACCCAAACCAAGAAAATTTTTGAAAGCATTGCTTTGCAATGCTTTCAAAAATTTTCTTGTGGTTCGTTTGATCGGTAATTGCTGGGAACGAAAAAGCCGCACTGAGCACGTTTTTTTCGTTTACGGATTAGGTGGACACCAGAATAGATTTTGACTAGAAATGCCAAGAGATTCAAGAATCTCCTTCATGGTTTTAGTACATTCCATCCAATAGTCTTGGTTGTCATACATCCAATCGGGACTGAAGTGGAGATCGTAATGGAGTAGATTGGGAATATTCGCAAACTCGTCAGATATTTGCTTAGAAATAAGCAGCACTCGGAATGGCTTGCCCTTGCATTTAATCGTTAGCTTCTCGATCAGGTCTAGCACATAGTCACGATTAGTTACGCCAGTACGCACAAATAAAACTTCATCGCAATGCTCCAGAGTGTATAAAAATCTCTTTGCCCGCGCCGAATAGCGAACCCGCATTCTTTCATGAATCGGCTGCATATTATTCGCAGGATCGTCAGTATCTTCGACTTCATGACCAAAGGATAGACCAGACCATTTGGAATGATAGACCCTCCCCTCATCAATATTGTAATGAAGATAATCTGGATTCCACATGTCTCGGAAATCATTCATTACCATATCTGACACATCGCCTAGATTTGTGGAACGCGCCAAATCAAAGGGGAACGCTGACCCATCATATTCCATTTTGTACAGGAGCATTCTCGCCGCACAGCGATCGCCTAATGGCAAAATGGCAATGCGATTAATTTCTGACAGTTTACATTTGTATTTGAGCAGCATTGTCGATTTGACAGGCGCTTTGACCCGACTCTCTAAACCCTGTTCGCCGATCATCATTGTCCGAAATGGTGCTTCTGGATTAGCAGGATCGTGATAAACTCCCGCAGGCATGGCTGCTAGAGCAGACCGAATTTCTTTCCACATCGGATGGATGTTATATTCTTCTTCAGATTCATTGATAATCCGAATCGTGCGATCTCCTTCCTTAAGAATACCTAGATGTCCATCATAGTAAAGAATTTCTGCGTTTTGAGGGGCAAAAAACTTCAGCGCAGAGCAATATTGCAGATCGACTCCAATTGGAATTTTAACTGTGTTCTCAATTGTTCCATTAAATCCCACTGAAAGCAATGGAACTGTGCCTAGCTCATCATTTTTAGCAATATACGTCGTACCAAAAGTTAAATCAGCTTTACGTTTCAGGGCTTCTTGTAATTCCTTCCAAGTTGGAGTGATGTTGTAATCATGTTTGGAATTGTTAATGATTCGTAGAGTCTGAGCTTCGGGGTTAGCAAATACTTGAAATCTATATTTATCGCCATAGATAGAAATTTCGGTGGTGCTGCTATGGGATTTGATAGCTTGTTCTTGTGATCGCCGCTCATGATCAATCTGAAAAATATCGAGATCGATCACCTCAAACATTAGTTTATGCCCTGCGGTATTAGGGTGTGCGACATCCAGAAATATCTCAGATTTCCAGCCTCCATCGCTATCATCTAGGGCATCTAGCCAGTTGAGAACGGGTACACCCCAACGCAACATCCGATGGTGGGTATCACGCAAAAGCCAGTTGTGTTCAGGGTTGTAGTCTCCATTGGGGTAGAGACCACCAATCACTGGTATTGCGCCCAAATCTTGGGTCATTTTAATCAGTTGCTGCAACCCGCTTTCATAACGACGTTGGACAGCACGACGATCGTGGGGACGACAGTATGCTAAACCTTCATTTCCTAAAGATAGCGAAATAATAACTAGATCTGGTTTCTCAGGCACAACGACAGAAGAGAATCGCTCAATTGTACTGGAGACATTTGCACCCAATTGGGAACGGTTTACCAATTGATGACCAAATTTTTCCTTTAGGGTTTGCCCTAGTTGATTTGCCCAGCCATTTAGCAGCCAAGCACTACAACCCATAGCCACAGAACTGCCGAGGACTAATACTTTGAGTCCATTTTGTGCATCTGTTTCTGGTTTAGTGTCTGCTTCTGATGCGATCGCATTTTCTATATATCCATAGGGAAATGGCAGGACATATCCAAATGTAAGATCATCAACTATGATTGTCGAATTTTTAGAGCCAATATGTTCTAGTTCAATCGGAACCCATCGATTAGTATCTTTTTCACATTCCCATTGAGCCTTACCGTTAGCATCAATTCGCACATACTTATATTCAATTCGCCCTTCAGAATCAGGCAAGGTTAGGGGATCAATTTCCACATCTACCCACCAAATTGGATAGCGATCGCCTGATGTCCGCAGAGGTAAATATTTTTTGATGTCCCATGATCCAAATTGAGAAATCGAGCCGACGATACCAATCATTTCCCCATTGTGAGTGGGTGCTTTTACCTGAAATCGATACATAGATATAGATTATGTCTTTTGTGGATAGGGGCTGATTAGTTCCGCCAACTAACAACCGTTAGCATTTTTAGCGATCGCCTTAAACTTGAACTATTTTTGAAAGTATCATTAAGTTGGACTTGAAGTCTGTTTTAGAAACTACAGCTATTAATTAGATAAGTACCTGTGCAGAATAAATTACCCCAACCCGTAAGGTTGCGCCCCGCAGGGGTGCAACCTTACGGGTTGGGATGTGTAATTAATTAAGCGTGCCTACTTAGGTATAAGAAAACTTAAGGTAAAGCAAAGATTAAGATCCCCGATTTTTTTGTGAATTCACGAATTATCTTTGCTTGCCCAGAAAAAGTCGGGGATCTGGGCATTTAGTAGGCTTCTTTTGCTGACCTACTAAAATAATTAGGCGTGCGCGGCTTTGCCGCGCACG
>JBIKYZ010000366.1:0-4341 GCA_044354985.1 Pseudanabaena sp.
AATTTTTGGGGGGGGGGGGGGGGGCCGCCCACGCCTAATTATTCACTGGGAAGGGAGTAACTTAATCGAAAAATATCGTTATTGAATTGCAATACATTCAGAAATATATTGTGGCTCATTTGATCGCTAATTGCTTCAATTACCTTGAGCGATCGCATCTTATTTTTTGGAGTTTTAAACTGGACGGAATTCGGTAAAATTATTAAGACATTGTAAAAAAGCAACTTTATATACTACGAGTATAAAAATTTTATGGCGAAGAAGAGTCTTGCAAGTTTGACTGCTGCGGAATTAGCAGGCAAGAAAGTTTTAGTAAGAGTTGATTTTAACGTTCCTCAAGACGAAACAGGCAAAATTACCGACGATACCCGTATTCGGGCAGCATTACCAACCATTAAGTACCTCACCGAAGCTGGTGCTCGCGTAATCCTTACCAGCCACTTCGGCAGACCCAAGGGTGTTACCGAAAGCCTCCGCCTCAATCCTGTAGCAGTGCGTTTATCGGAGTTACTTGGTCAGCCCGTTGTCAAAACCGATGATTGCATTGGTGACGCAGTTGCAGCTCAAGTTAATGCTCTTAACAACGGCGATGTTGCTTTGTTAGAAAACGTGCGTTTTTATCCCGAAGAAGAAAAGAACGATCCTGAATTTGCCCAAAAATTAGCATCTTTGGCTGACATTTATGTAAATGATGCTTTTGGTACTGCTCACCGCGCCCATGCTTCAACTGAAGGCGTAACCAAGTACATCAGCACCTCAGTTGCTGGTTTCTTACTTGATAAAGAATTGCAATATTTGAGCGGTGCGATCGACAATCCTAAGCGTCCTTTAGCAGCGATCGTTGGTGGTTCTAAGGTTTCTAGCAAGATCGGCGTTATCGAAACCTTGCTCGATAAGGTTGATTATTTGTTGCTCGGCGGCGGCATGATCTTCACCTTCTACAAGGCTCGTGGATTGAGTGTTGGTAAGTCTCTCGTTGAAGAAGACAAGCTAGACTTGGCTCGCGCCCTTGAAAAGAAAGCCGCAGAACGTGGTGTCAAGTTCTTGTTGCCTACTGATGTAGTTGTAGCTGATAACTTCAAACCCGATGCCAATGCTCAAACCGTTAGCATTGACAATATTCCTGATGGTTGGATGGGCTTGGATATTGGACCTGACTCCGTAAAGGTATTCCAAGAGGCGCTTTCAAATTGCAAATCTGCAATCTGGAATGGTCCTATGGGCGTATTTGAGTTTGATAAGTTTGCGGTTGGTACTGAGGCGATCGCGCATACTCTTGCAGATCTCACAGCCACTGGCACAATCACCATCATCGGCGGTGGAGATTCCGTAGCTGCGGTTGAGAAAGTTGGTGTTGCTGACAAGATGAGCCACATCTCCACTGGTGGTGGTGCAAGCTTAGAATTGCTCGAAGGCAAAATCTTGCCTGGTATCGCAGCTTTGAACGAAGCTTAGTATTTCCGTTAAAAAAAGGGGCGCGATGCGCCCCTTTTTTTAACGGAAATTATCAGGATTGAATCGTCTACCGCCATTAGTAAAGCCATTGTTAGCTAGACTTGCACCAGTGCCACCATCACTAGGATCAAGGAATGGCTTCAAGTACAAGTTACCACTACGCACATTGGATACCGTGCGGCTTGGTGATAATACCGAGCCAAGGACACCATTAATTTCTCTGAGATCGATGCCTAAACCAAGATCGCCAGTGATGTCATTTAAAGTGCGATCGCGTCCACGATAGGTATTTACCGCTGTAGTAGCTTGACCACTATCGGCAGTGGCAAGATTACCAAATACGCGATCGCGAGTGGCGATCGGATCTTGTCCATTGGGGACAGTTAGGACAATCCGACAAGCAGAATTTTTGTCGGTGGTAGCACAGATAACGTCGTACCCATTTTCAATACTGGTTTTCATTTCCAGCAAACCATCGGGGCGATATAACTCTAAGCGACGACTAATTTCATTGCAACGCTTTTCAGGTGACCAACCATCACCCATCGCACTAGGGGCAGCCCAAGGGAAATATTTTTGGGGTTGGCTCTTGGGTTGATAAACGACAATATATTGCCCATCACGGGACTGACAGCTAAAACGAGCCGTTTTGTTGTCAGTGGGATTGGCTGCTTTATCGTTGGGATTTTCGGAGGGAAGCGTTGGGGGATTTGAGCTAGGGCTAGTCTCGACAGGAATAATCTGCGCGAAACTAGGGCTGGCAACTAGAGGCAAACTAAGGGCGATCGCCGATAAGCAGCCCAATTGCCTTTGCAAAAATTTTGGTAAATTTCGGGTTGAGTAGTTCATAGGATTAGCGGGTGTGTGAGGATTAGTAGACAAATCAAAGCTTCCCCCCAGATATATTTTGTGACTCTTGCGTAGACCGCCTATGAGATTGCGCGTCACTTTTTCTGATTCTAACTATAGATCCTTAGATCTTTCTATAGTTGCATGACCCTATGCTTAAAAAATATGTTCCCGCCAACAATAAAAAAGCTGTGCTTAGCACAGCCTTTTTTATTTAGTCGTTAATTTCGCTTTCTTCCGTCTCATCGTCAGACGGTAAAGGCGATCGCAAGATTACAGTGTTATGCAATTTACCAATCCCCTCGATTTCGATATAAATGCGATCGCCTTCTTGCATTTGCCCCACACCTTCAGGCGTACCAGTGAGAATAATATCTCCTGGTAGTAAAGTCATGATTTGGCTAATGTAGGAAACGATATAGTCTGGAGAAAATACCATCTCTTCAATGGAGGTTGACTGAAAAGGCTTTTTAGTATCATTGACAAAAGTTTGCAGCATCGCAGTAGGACTAATTTCGCGCACAATCCATGGGCCCAAAGGACAGAAAGTATCAAAGCCCTTCCCCCTAGTCCATTGACTATCACTTCTTTGTAAATCCCTTGCAGTTACATCATTGGCGATCGTATAGCCCCAAATCGCAGCGATCGCTTGATTAGGCGAGACATTAAAACAATGAGAGCCAATCACCAATGCTAACTCACCTTCATATTCTACCCGTTTAGACTGTGGCGGCAAGGCTATTTTTGCTTCAGGAGCAATAATCGTAGTAGTAGGTTTTAAAAATATAATTGGCTCTCTGGGGACTTCTCCACCCATTTCCGCAGCATGTGCCGAATAGTTTTTGCCTACAGCGACAATCTTGCTTGGCTCACAGGGAGCTAGAAGTTCATAGGTTTCTGGCGCAAGTAATTCACCATTTGGCTCCCCTCCCAGCCAAGGTGCTGAACTGAGTAGCTTTATAGATTGATTCAACTCTAACAGCCCGTAACAGACTTTCCCTTGGGAAGTTTTCACGCGAACATAACGATCCGCCATAGCATCTTGTTTGTATCTAAATATTAAGAGGGGCAACCTAGCAGCCTTGATTATATAGCAATCACTAAGTACCGCAGCATAATTAAAAAACCAGAGCCAAAATCTGTACTACCCGCGTAGCGAGAGGTACAGATTTTGCGTTTTTATTGCGATCGCAGTTCATTTTGGACTTTCTTTTTGGGCTGGCTAAGTTAGCTTGATCCATAAGGCTGTAAGTTTTTTATGGCGGTTTTTTTATTAGCAATTTGGAATATGAATCTATCTACTTTTATTCTCATTTCACTAGCATTTGGTGTTGCATTTGGAACTTTATTGAATACAACTTTTCCTGAGAATATTGAACTAATCAATCAAAGCTTTTTAGCTCCAGTTGGTGAATCTTTCTTAAGGCTGATTCAGTTTGTAGTCGTTCCCATTGTTTTTTCTTCGCTAATCATGGGGTTGACGCGAATCCAAGGCGCTGGACAAGTTGGCAGATATACAGTTAAGTTAATGACTAGCTACCTGATCACCAGTTCAATCGCTCTTTGTGTGGGTATGGGTACAGCCTATTTCTTACAGCCTGGAAGTGGAGTAAAAGGCTTTACTATCTCAGAGAATATTAGTATTACTGAAGCACCATCTTTAATATCTTGGCTCGTTAGCCTAATTCCTGTAAACCCATTAGAGGCTCTTAGCACTGGCAATCTATTACAAATCATTTTCTCGGCTGTTCTACTAGGAATAGGCGTTCAACTTGCTAAAGAGAAAGCAAAACCCTTTGTGGAATTAATAGAAAGTATCTATCACATTAGCGAAAAGACTTTATCCGTAATTTTGTATGTTGCTCCTTTGGGGGTATTTGCACTAATGAGTTCTACGATCGCTACTCAAGGATTATTGGAGTTTGGAAAAAATTGAAGCAAAAAATGGATGAACGGCACATTAAGAGATGCCCAAATATTGGGCATGAGAAATCGAAGCACTAATGATTTAGGAGTACTAAGATAGTAGTATTTGCC
>JBIKYZ010000295.1:0-5856 GCA_044354985.1 Pseudanabaena sp.
AGGGTAGAAAGGTTATGGATGGTTTCAAAGAAAATCTACCTATTGTTTTTGATGAATATCTTCCTAAATGGAACTATAGAGCCATTCCTCAAAATGCATAAGTTATTTATTTTTCATTCCTAAGCAGGGTCAAACAACCGCTTTAGTCGGTACTTCTGGAGCTGGGAAGACAACTTTGGCTGATCTAATTCCCAGATTGTATGATCCGACGAATGGGGTGATTTTGATTGATGGCATTGATTTAAGGGATCTTAAAATTAGCTCATTGCGCCGCCGCATGGCAATTGTCAGTCAAAGTACATTTATTTTCAATGCTTCAGTGCGCTATAACATTGCTTATGGAGTCGATGACATTGATGACGAGCTTGTAATAAAGGTGGCTCAGCAAGCTAATGCTCTTGACTTTATTTTAGATATGCCTCAAGGCTTTGATACTGTACTAGGTGATCGCGGTGTTCGATTGTCAGGTGGTCAATGTCAAAGAATTGCGATCGCTCGTGCTTTACTGCGCAAACCAGATATTTTGATTTTAGATGAAGCGACAAGTGCTCTTGATTCTGTAACAGAACGATTGATTCAAGAATCGCTCGATCATCTATCCAAAGGATGTACTGTAATTGCGATCGCCCATCGTCTTTCGACCATAGTTCGAGCAGATAAGGTTGTTGTGCTGGAGAAAGGCAGAATAGTTGAGCAAGGGAAATATCAAGAACTGATTGAAAGAAAAGGGGCATTATGGAAATACCATCAGATGCAAAATTCTTCTGCTCAAGGATGATCACAGGTAAAATTTAAATGTATGAAAGAGCAAAATGTTGCTTCCTCAAAGGAACTGGTGATTGAAGCTGGACGAACTGAGAAGCAGTATTGGAAGGATTTGTGGCGCTATCGTGAACTATTTTATTTTTTAGCATGGCGCGATATTTTAGTGCGCTACAAGCAAACAGCGATCGGCATTACTTGGGCGTTGATTAGACCATTTTTGACTATGATTGTGTTCACTGTAGTTTTTGGTCAGTTGGCTAAATTACCTGATCAAGGAGTACCTTATCCAATTCTTGTTTTTGCGGGAATGTTGCCTTGGCAGTTTTTTTCTAACGCATTGGGTGAATGCAGCAACAGTTTAGTTGGAAATGCTAATTTGATTTCTAAGGTTTACTTTCCTAGGTTGATTGTGCCTACTAGTGCTGTGATCGTGAGTTTTGTGGATTTTTTGATTTCAGGGATGATTCTGTTGGGATTAATGGCATATTATAATTTTGTCCCTGATTGGCGAATTTTGACTTTGCCAATTTTTACTCTGATTGCCTTTGCGGCTTCTATGGGCGTAGGTTTATGGTTGGCGGCGCTGACCGTACAGTATCGAGACTTTAGGCTTGTTGTGCCTTTTATCATTCAATTTGGGCTGTATATCTCTCCAGTTGGTTTTAGTAGTAGTATTGTGCCAGACCAATGGCGAATACTATATTCTATCAATCCGATAGTAGGTGTGATTGATGGTTTTCGTTGGGCTATTTTGCGGGGTGCGTCTAGTCTTTATTTACCTGGATTTATTCTATCTTTGGTACTTGTTTTGTTATCTCTTTGGAGTGGAATTTGGTATTTTCGCAAAATGGAACGAACGTTTGCTGATGTTATCTAACTGTTTAAGAAAGCATTTAAGAATTGACAGCAGTAAGATTTCTCAGCATTTTACGGATTAAAGCAAGGTAAATAAATGACTCCGAGGTATTCTCATAAAATTCATATTCCTTACTGAGTCTGCGATATTTTCCTATCCAAGCAAAGGTTCTCACCGCGACCCAACGCTTTGATTCAACAACAAAACCTTTTTGTGTTTCAGCCCGTTTGCTGACTTCCCAAGTGCAATTAAGCCCACATTCCGCTCTCAAAAATATGGACACAAAGGCTAGTCTTGCTGAATTCCAGTGCAGATGTTGCTGCAATTTTTCGCGGAATAGGTTAATCTCTTCCATAGGAATTTTACGAGTGATGTGGTTATCTTTTATAAAATCCCTTCCTCTCTACTTTTGCAACTTTTTGTCCTGTACTAAGGTTTTGGTATCAAAGGGTTTGAGCTTTTAGCCCACACTTGAGTGCAAAGCTATTTTATTTTCTGCGTCTTAGAAATACTAATAACTTCTCAAAGCCTTCAGGTATTGGAGCAGTGTTTTCAATTAATGCACCTGAGACTGGATGGGTAAAGGTCAGCCGCCATGCATGTAGTGCTTGACCTGCAAGGTATTGCGAAGTTTCCTTGTTCGGATATCCATAGACAGGATCGCCAGCGATCGCCCAGCCCATATATGCGGAATGAACACGAATTTGATGTGTACGTCCCGTTTCCAGATCGAACTTAACAAGCGTGTAATTTCCTAAACGTTCCTGAATTTGCCAATGAGTAATCGCTTTTCGACCATCAGGAATAACTGCCATTTTTTTGCGATCGCTCTTATGTCGGGCGATCGCAGCGTCAATTAGCCCTGATTCACTTTTGGGAACACCGCGTACAATACCTAGGTATTCTCGTCGCGCTGTTTTTGATTGAATCTGGGCTTGCAAGTCTTGATGAGCGCGATCATTTTTGGCAACCACCATTACGCCACTAGTATCTTTATCTAAACGATGCACAATGCCTGGGCGTTGAGTTCCATTTATCCCTGAAAGCTCTGTGCAATGTGCTAAAAGTGCATTCACTAGAGTTCCATCGCTATGTCCCGCCGCAGGATGGACGACTAGTCCCGCCGATTTATTAATTACAATTAAATGTTCATCTTCATACAAAACATCTAGGGGGATTTTTTGGGCAACTATATCGAGAGGCTTTGCATCAGGAGTAATGAGCTGGATGCGATCGCCTGCTTTGATTAAATCCTTTTTGTTATCACAAAGCACATCATTAACAGTGACATGACCTTCATCAATTAATGCTTGAATGCGCGATCGGGATAGATCCGTGAGGTGTTGTGCTAAAAAGCGATCAATTCGCTCAGATTTAATCAAATCTGTCCCGACTTCAATCAAGTTAGTATTATTATTTGCTGTAGGGATGATTTCTAGGTTCATAGCAGATCTGATTGTACGGCAAAGTAGGCGCACACAAGCGATCATCAAATATAGCAATGCAAATTTTGCTTAGGGGCTAAACCTAAAAAACAATGGCGACACTTCGCGCCGCCATTGTTTTTTGGGTTTTATTACATCAAGATGTTTAGTTGATGTTTTGAAAGGCGGCGAAGGGGAGTGCCGCTGCGATCGCTTTAGGAACTGCTCCAGTTAAGGTCTTAACTGCCATATCCCACAATTTGGAAGGTTCGAGATCTGCGCCAATCATTTGCCAGATTCGCATTAGCTCTTCGGTATGTAAGCGATTGTCTTCAGTAAGAGCTAACAAAATGCGGCGGCGGATATAAGCACCATCCTTAGAAGTCAAGAATTTTAAGCCCATACTTGCAGTTGGTATAATGTCGAAATCACTATCGGATTTAGCGATCGCCAACAAATTCTCTAATCTTGCCCATTGGAACTTATCGTCTTTAAACAGGATTCCAACTAAGCGTTGACGCAGACTTTCCGATTCATCAGTGAGCAAGCGTTTTGCCACATATGGGTATGCAACCTGCACGATCTGAAATTCTGGGTTGAGACTCAGCGCAACACCTTCTTGGGTAATTACAGAGCGAATAATCAGTGCAAACTTGGCGGGTAAACAGAAGGGATAGTCATACATGACCTTGGAGAAGCGATCGGTCACAACTTTAAAGTTGAAGTCTTTCACTTTCTCGGACATAATATCGCCTAACACCGATTCGAGAGCGTGGACAATAGGCTTCATCTCGATATCTGGTTGTAAGAAACCAAGTCTTACATAGTCTTGTCCCAGCTCATCGTAATCCCTATTCAGCAGATGAACGACTGAATCAACTAACTGCTCTTTGGTAGTGAGATCCAATTGATCCATCATTCCAAAATCAATATATGCCATCTTGCCATCATAGGTGGCGAACAGATTTCCAGGATGTGGATCAGCGTGGAAAAAGCCAAACTCTAAAAGTTGACGTAAACCAGACATAACTCCAATTTTTACAAGATTGTCTGTATTTAGTCCTGCGGATTTGATCTGAGCGATTTCAGTGAGCTTGATGCCATTAATCCATTCAAGTGTCAGAACTCGATGAGTACTAAACTGGCGATAGATGGATGGAACTTTGACATCAGGATCGTTTTTGAAATAACCAGCAAAACGTTCGGCATTGGTTGCTTCATGGACATAATCGATTTCTTCAAATAGTTTCAAGCCGAACTCATCAACGATCGCTTCTAAACTATTACCGAGGTTAAGTGGTAAAAGTGGACCCAGCCAGCCTGCAATGCCCCGCATGATATAAAGATCGAGGGTGAGCGTAGGCACTAATGCGGGACGCTGCACCTTGACGGCTACTTCTTCGCCAGTGTAAAGCGTGGCTTTGTAAACCTGTCCTAAACTTGCCGCAGCAACTGCATCTTCAGAGATACTGCGATAAATTGTATTAACGGGTTTGCCTAGCTCTGACTCAATAATTGCAAAAGCTTGTTCGTTAGAAAAAGGCGGTAATTGGTCTTGCAGTTTCGTTAGTTCTTCTAGGAAATCGACACGCACTAAGTCAGGTCTTGTCGATAATGCTTGCCCGACTTTGATATAGGTGGGGCCAAGAGCCGTAATAATGCGGCGTAGCTGCTCGGCTAGCTTGGGTTGACTGACTGTGTTGCCTGTCAAGACATCCCAGCCAAAGGCGAAAGCAAAACTCAATGCAAAATAAATTATTTTGAAAATACGTCCGATCGCTAACCAAGGACGACGACCGTAATATTCGGCATTGGCTTTTGCGTCGTAGCGATTTAGCTGTTCGAGGGGATGCTGACTCACGCTGATAAATACCTTTTGTATATCCCATTCAACCTACCAGTATACAAAAATACATAATATATTTGTAATAATTTTTAAAGAGTTGTAATAATTGGGGCAAAGATCTATTTTAATTGCTCGGCTTCGGCGAGGATGGGGTTGAGTCCGAACCATGTGCCGAGTTCGTCGAGATACTCAAAGACAAAGAGACTGCGGAGGAGGGTTTGATAGCCTTCTTCGCCGACTACGGCTTTTTGGGCTTTGACTTGTTGCAGAAGTTCCCATTCATTGGCGGTGATCGCTCTGATGAGGGAATCGCGTTGGGTGGCGATTACTTCTTCGAGGGTGTCGCGATCGATGGGTGGGTCTTGTTTTTGGAGGCAGCCGTAGAGGAGAACGAGGAGGTTGCGAACGTGACCGCCACTGACGGTGCAGAGCCGATCGCAAGTTTCTTGATTTTCAAATACTTGGTCGAGATATTGGGCGCGTTCCTCTGAGGGTAGATTGGGAAGTGCCCGTGCGAGAACCATGTCGCGTAATAGATGAATGCCTTCGGTGTGGAGTTGGTTGTCGCGATTTTTGACGCGCACCATTGGCAGGACTTTGGGTGCACCGCCGAAGCGATCGCTGAGTGGGGCGATCGAGTTAGAGAAGTTGAGGACGAGGGGGGTGGTATAGACGATGTGACAATGGAATTGACGGAGTTTTTCGCCGCGTGTGACGAAGATATATTCGGCTTGGTTGCGTTCTTTGGTGTTTTCGAGGCGATCGAGGCTATCGACTATGGCAACTATTCCTTTTTGTCCGCGTTCTTGGAGAGCTTTGTTGGCGGGTTCGAGGAGTTCTGTTAGAGTCGAGGTGGGGTATTATCCCCAGCCCCTCTCTGTTAGATCCGAGCGTGCAACTTTCACTGCACTCGGCTCCCGATATTCTTAGCTTGCGCTTTTGCTCATGTGATAGAAGTCGTGGCA
>JBIKYZ010000296.1:0-5854 GCA_044354985.1 Pseudanabaena sp.
TGGCAAATACTACTATCTTAGTACTCCTAAATCATTAGTGCTTCGATTTCTCATGCCCAATATTTGGGCATCTCTTAATGTGCCGTTCATCCATTTTTTGCTTCAATTTTTTCCAAACTCCAATATTAGTAGAAGATGAACCTGACCTTGGTGCAGCGATCGCAATTCGTTTGCGCCAAGAAAAGTATGTCGTCGATTGGGCAAAGGATGGTGCTGAGGCTTGGAATTATCTGGAGAGTCAATGGACTCAATATACTGTCGGCATTTTTGATTTGATGTTGCCAAAGATGTCAGGATTAGAACTATGTAAGAAATTGCGATCGCAAAAAAGCACTTTGCCAATTTTAATGCTCACCGCCAAAGATAGTATCGAAGATCGCGTGATCGGTCTGGATGCAGGAGCCGATGACTATCTGGTAAAGCCTTTCGGGATGGTCGAGTTATTAGCGCGATTACGAGCATTGCAAAGGCGATCGCCCCAATTACAAGCGATTCAATTAAAAGTAGGAAATCTCACGCTCGATTACAATACGGCAACGGTTTCTTCTGAAGATACTAATGGAATCACGCAGGTTTCCCTTACTGCTAAAGAGTTTCAGCTTTTAGAATACTTCATGCAGCGTCCCAATCAGATTATTTCTCGCGATCAAATTCTCTATCAACTATGGGAAATTCAAGCAGAACCAGAAAGTAATGTCGTAGCAGCCCAGATGCGTCTATTGCGGCGTAAACTGGCTGATAGTAATTGTTTACTTTCCATTGAGACTATCTATGGCTTAGGGTATCGCTTGAATGAAGCACATGAACCAAAATAATCTCTTTCTTCTCGCTCGCTGGCGGCTTGCGCTCTGGTATTCAGGCGTGATGGGAATCATTCTTTGTCTCGCAGGCGTAGGAGCTTATCAAATGATGGTTCATGCCCATTGGCAAGGATTACAAGATGAGATCGAAGCAGTAGCAGGAACTCTGCACGATACGCTGGAGCCAATGCTACAGGAACCCGATCGCATGAATCCCTATATTCAGAATGTACTTCCCAATCTCTGTATAGTGAGTGAACCATGCGCTAATTCTCCTCAAAATCAGAACAAGCGACATATTCTCGGTGTCACTCAGACTAATGATTATTACATCCATTTTCGCGATCGCAATTATCAGACCATCGCCACGGTCGGTAATCTACCAGAAGCAGAAGTAAATCGGGAAGCAGTTTGGCAAATACTCCGAGATCCGCAGGACAAGCAATACTATCAATTCTCACTATTGCTCAAAAATTCCATAGGATTACCTTGGGGATATATGCAAATCGGGCGATCAATGGCAGATTACGATCGCCATTTAAGTGAGTCAAGACTAGCTCTACTATTGGGGCTACCTATTGGATTTATCGCGATCGCGATCGCCAGTTGGTATCTAGCCAAAATCGCCATGCAGCCTGTTTATACTTCCTATCAACAGATTCAACAATTCACCGCCGATGTTGCCCATGAGTTACGCACGCCTCTCGCCGCCATCCGAGCTACCGTTGAATCATCCTTAGCAACGGATGTATTTCCAGAGTCTGATTCCCGCAATATTTTGAGGGTAATTGAGCGTCAAAATGATCGTCTTTCTCAACTGGTCGGGGATTTATTGCTATTGTCGCGATTAGATGTCGAGACAAATACACCTAGTTTTTCATCCTGTTGTCTGAACGATATTCTCAGCGATCTTATCGAGGAATTAGCACCACTTGCCCTAGCTTCAGACATTAGCCTAAATCTCGATCCCAAAACTGAAACACGCATACTTGTTATGGGTAATGAGTCTCAGCTATATCGACTATTCTCCAATCTCATCGCCAACGCTATTCAATATTCCAATCTAAATGGAACTGTTTCTATTTTCCTAACTCTCCAAGATCGTGAAGCGATCATTCAAATTCAAGATACAGGTATCGGTATTGCTGAGCAAGACTTACCACATATTTTTGATCGCTTTTATCGAGTAAATAGCGATCGCTCGCGCACTACAGGCGGTTCTGGTTTGGGACTAGCCATTGTCAGGGCGATCGCCAATAAACATCGTGGCAATATTCAAGTAACTAGCGAATTAGGAAAAGGTAGCGAATTTATAGTTTCTTTTAGAAACCATTTAAGAATTGTCTAGATCGTCCTCAATCCCCATTTTTAAGGAGGATTGAGGGCGACTTCTGACCACAGAAAGTAATTCTTAAATGGTTTCTTAAGTCGGTTTAACCAGCCTCCTAAATCCCCCAATTCTGGGGGATTTAGGAGGCTGGTTATTTTCTTGTTCCCCCAGAATTGGGGGCTAGGGGGCGATTGATTGTTGATTTGACTAGTTTTTATGGGTACACCACAGCCTTTACTAGACAAGACAGGATTATTAACTCAGCGCCATCAATTCAGGATCTTGGAATAGAGGCGTACTCAAATAACGCTCGCCAAAACTAGGCTGAATCATCACCACCATTTTGCCAGCATTCTCAGGACGCTTTGCAATCTGCACTGCTGCGTAAAGCGCTGCACCACTAGAAATTCCTGATAGCAGTCCTTCTTCTCTTGCGAGTCTACGTCCAAACGAGATCGCTTGATCATCAGTTACAGGAATAATCTCATCAATCAGTTCTGTTTTGAGAACTTCAGGGATAAATCCCGCGCCGATGCCTTGGATTTTGTGGGGACCTGGGCGACTGCCTGCCAAGACTTGACTGTTGGCTGGCTCAACTGCGATCGCTTTAAACGATTGCTTACGCGATTTAATTACTTCGGCAATTCCTGTAATCGTGCCACCAGTGCCAACTCCAGAGATTAGAAAATCAATCTGTCCTTCCGTATCTTCCCAAATCTCTTCGGCTGTAGTCTTACGATGGATTGCAGGATTAGATGGATTGCGGAACTGTTGCAACATATAAGCATCGGGAGTGCTTTCACTAATTTCTTTAGCGCGACGAATTGCGCCGCCCATGCCTTCAGTGCCAGGAGTAAGTTCGAGGGTAGCTCCATAGGCGCGTAGCATTGATCGCCGTTCCATACTCATGGTTTCGGGCATGGTCAGAATTAATTTATAACCCTTCGCGGCTGCTACCATCGCCAGTGCAATCCCTGTATTACCTGAAGTAGGCTCGACCAAAATCGTCTTATTTGGCGAAATCAAGCCCTGTTCTTCAGCTTCTTGGATCATGTTCACCCCGATCCGATCCTTAACCGAGGCGGCGGGATTCATGCCCTCTAGCTTAACAATAATTCGCGCCACGCAGCCCTCAGCTTTGGGGATACGCTGCAATTCGACTAGTGGGGTACGTCCGACTAATTCGGTTATGTTATTAGCGATTTTCATAGATAATTGCTTAAAGGATGACGGGTAAATGAGCTTGTAGTCAACTTTAGAACATTTTGCAGACTTCAAATTTTGAGATAAATTAAGCAGATCGCCGCTTTTATCTCCCAAAGGCTGCACAGACTAACCCTTTTCGGCTTTAATATGGTTATTGTGATCGCAAAAAAATTTCACAACATCATCACAAACTTATTAATTAATATTAAATAAACTCCTATGGCTGCTACTTTAAAAGATTTTTTAGAAGAATGTCACACTCTCGGCTTAGTCCGCCTCATCGTCACCAGTGATGCGGGCGTGTTGGAAGCTAGGGTAAATATCGAGAAGCTTTTTTACGCAGAACTCCCCAAGGGCAAGTATGCGAATATGCATTCTGAGCATATCGAGTTTCATCTAAACATGGACAAAATCACCGATGTCCGTTTTGAAACCGCTGAAGCCAAACGCGGCAATTTCACCACCTATGCTGTCCGTTTCCTCGATGCTGATGATAAGGCGCAGATGAGTGCTTTCCTGCAATGGGGTAAACCAGGGGAATATGCCGCAGGTCAAATCGAAGCATGGGCTGCTCTCAGAGACAAGTACGGTGAAACATGGAAGCCTGCGCCTGTAGAGAGTGTATAGGTCATAATTGTTGCTTTTTCTATTTGCGATCGCTCCAGAGCGAAAATCCATGCAACTTTCCCACCCACATCAAACAGCGATCGCCCCTCACCACCCATAAACCCGATCGCCTATTCACCCAAACCAAAAAGTGATAGCACTTCCACCCACAAAACCCGATCGCCTATTTCCCACAGCAAACAGCGATCGCCCCTCATCACCCACAAAGCCCAATCGCCTAAATCTCAAAATCAAACAGCGATTAGATAAGACTAAAGTGAATTTTGAATATCTTCCCAAAAGTCTAAATTCAGTAGATCATCAAGTGATCTGCTGAATTGCCATGTTTCTGGGAACTTCGTTGTGTTATATTCTGGACGCAGTTTTTTGAGACATTGCTGATAAACCGTATCAAGGATTTTTGAATAGTCGTTCTGCAAACTGGGAGAAGTTTCGATTAAATCCTCAATTTCAGGGCGAATATTGCGAATTGTTCTTTCCCATCCGTTGTATTCCAGTGGCATATCGACATAGCTTCGTTTTATAATATGTTCGATGAGAGCGCGAATTTGTCCCTTGAGCGCATTTTTTTGAGCTTTTCCCAATGAGTCAATCTCCTCAATCAAATTATTAATATCTAGTTGTTTAAAGTCACCAGTGTGTAAATGGGCAATCGTTTCTTCTATCCATAGCAAGAAATCACGGTCATATAAACTTGATGATTTTGTTGATATTAAAGCTTGTGCCATTTGTTTTTGACTCCTCGCTAAATTATGCGATCGCCTACTCAATGCTTTAGGGATTCTATATTTCGCTCTATTCTAAACGAATTTAATGCCTGAAGACACCCGATCGCAAATTCCCCTCATCGCCCCTCAACACCCAACACCCGATCGCCTATTTCCCACATCAAACAGCGATCGCCAAACTCAGCAAAAATCAATTATGATCAACATAGATGAAATCTAAAGACTAACATCTTAAAAGAATCAAGATTATATGAAAAACAGCAAAAAAGCATACAACTATACGGTGCTTCTAGAAAAGGAAGAAGATGGAGGCTATCACGCTTTTTGTCCTATTCTCAGAGGCTGTCATTCTCAGGGGGATACTTTTGAAGAGGCGATCGCTAATATTACGGAAGCTATTGAGCTATATATTGAAAGTTTAATAGCTGATAGTCAGCCTATCCCTAGAGAAAATTTAATTGTCAAACCTCTGAGTGTTTTGGTATGAGCAACTTTCCAAGTGTTAAGGCTAAGGAGTTTATCAGAGTTATCGAAAAGTTGGGGTTTTATTTCGATCGCCAAAAAGGGAGTCATGCTATTTACAAAAATATTCAGGGAAAAAGAGTTGTTGTTCCAATTCATTCTGGAAAAGATATTAAACAAGGTACTTTGATGGGAATGATTCAAGATATTGATGTTGACAAAGAGACTTTTTTCAAATTATTGCAAGAATAAAGCGATCTCCCATCTCAACCTACAACACCCGATCGCCTTTTCCCACATCATCAAACAGAGATCGCCACTCATCCCCCACAAACCCGATTGCCTATTTCCCACATCAAACAGCGATCGCCCTCTCACCACACACAAACCCTGATCGCCTATTGCTCCAAAATCAAACAGCGATAGCATCCTAACAAATATGCTAATCTAGGTTAAACTGACGCATTATGCAAAGGTAAAAATGGATACTTTGGTGGAAACATTAAATGTAAAGTTAGCCAGATGGCAGCCAGATGTTGCTGAATTGGCGAGACAGTTCATTTTGGAAATAATTGATTTAGGAATGAGAATTAAATAACTTGTGCAAATGAGGATAGAATAAATAAGAAAAGAAGGCTTAATTATGTACTATTGCGAAGAGATTGAATCAGAGATGGTGAAGTTTTATATTTCGCTAAGCG
>JBIKYZ010000297.1:0-5852 GCA_044354985.1 Pseudanabaena sp.
TAAACTCGATTCTAAACTCAATCATTTTGCTCTCAAATCCAAATTGTATATTAAGGCTTTGCAGCAATCTTACTTGGAATGGCAGTCCCTGAAACCTTTTTAGTCTTCTGCGTAACATGAGTTATATAGGAATAGCAATCAAAAATATCCTATATTTCAATCTCTGAGATCCTTATATACATTAGATTTTCAAGGTTTAATTACCGTTTAGAAACCGTCATTTAATCAAAAAGAGACAACCCTTAGCGTTGTCTCTTTTCTTAAAAAGTAACTTTTGATGACGCGGCTTTGCCGCGCCATCAAAACTCTTAAATAGGGAACCCTAATCCAAAGGAGCTTGGGGAATCTGCAAGGTTGCCAAGACTTCAGGGCTTTCTGGAATATTCCAATTTGCTTCACCAACTTTGAAGACTTTAGCAACGGGAATATTTAATTCTACTGCTCCCGTTTCAGGATTGGTTTTAGCAACTAACTGAGTGCCTGTAACAATCTTAGCAGCTACAGGTACGCCATCATTATTTAAGCCATTGCTAAAATATATACCTTGACAGTTCCAATCTTCATTGGTGGTTTTGCCAGCAGGAAGCGTGTAAAGAGCATTGTCAAAGGTGGAAGTATCGAGCTTTGACTTTTTACCATAGACAATTAGAGGACTCGCCGTTAAATTACGGCATTCGGCAAAGGATTCACCCGTTTCAATAATGTATTTCTCAAATTGAAGCTTGGCAATTTCAAGCGGATCAGTGGCGGCGGCGAGTTCTTCAATCACCGCAATATAGTCAGGATTGCTAGTAACAGGCGGCTTATTTGCCCAAGCTGGCTGTGCGATCGCTAAACTACATACCAACATCAAAGCGGTTACTAGATTCTTTAAAAGTTTCATTGATTTTCTCCTAGAAATACATAACGTCAAAAGTCTTCTACCGTAGAGGCAATTCATGAATTGCCTCTACTACAATTATCAAATCGTCTAATCTAATTGAACTTCCTTAGCTCTCAATCCATTTCCCAAAGTATTACTAGCATTAAGCTCTGCAATATTCCGTCCCAGATTGAGAACTACTAAACCACCAATAACTAAGCTCAATACCGCTAGTCCTCGATTCTCTAGCGTATGGCTGTCAATCATGATCAAAACCCCTAAACCAATTAGTAAAAAGGGGACAAGGTAATTGCCATAACGACTTAATGAATCAGCGATCGCAGGTACTTGAATCATGCGATAAGCGGCATAGCACCAAACACCGACCATAGAGAAGAACACACCCAAAATCACTAATAAACTTTCCCATGAAGCACTTGCAAACATAGGAACATAAATCCCCACATTGTCACCACCATTGGCAAAGGTCACAGCCGCTACTCTATAGACCTGCGGTGAGAGCAAATTAGATAACCAAGAATCACTATTCTCAACGACCTCCTCTTCTTCCTCAGAGTCGTCCGTATCAGGGATAAATAACCGATGTAACCCAATAGAAATTGGCAAGATACCTAACATTCCAATCCAATCACGGGGCATTAATAGACCACCAAAATATCCCGATAGACTTGCTAATACCAACGCTCCGAAGCCGAGATATTGACCAATGACAATATGTTTCTTATGGAAGGCGGTATTCACTTGGGAAAAGAATAGCAACAAAATCAAAACATCATCTAAATTGGTGGCAGTAAAAGCCGTAATTGCAGTAGGAATTGCGGTAAATAGATCATTCATGGTTTTTTATTTAGCTAACCATATTGGTTATTAATTAACGGAATTCTTGCGTAATAACTGTAGGATTTTCTTCGTTAAAATATTTGATTTGTAGATGACCTAAATATAGTGATCGCAATCAATAAAATCAAATATTGTTTCTTGTTAAAACGATAGATTTAAGTAATCAAATAGCTCCAAGCGTAATTTTTAAGGCGATACAATCTGTATTCTTTTTAATGATTTACTATTCATAATCTGTTGTTATCATTTTGACAACAAACAACATTTGTTTCTATCGAAAGGAACCGATAGGATGAATTCAACGAAATAAATCAGTTGTAGAGAAAAAGATGAGTTTAGAAAGCACGATCGCTACAGGAGCAGCAGTAGCAGTAGCAACTACCTTTGATGACAATATATATCTCACTTCTTTTTTTGGCAGAGTCAGCCGAACTTTTCGCCCTCGCCATGTCGTAGTTGGGGAATTCCTTGGATTGACAATCTTAATCAGTATTAGTTTAGTTGACTTTTTTATGGGGATGATAGTTTCAGATATGTGGGTGGGTCTATTGGGTGTATTACCAATCATGATTGGAATTCATCAATTAATGGGTAAAGAAGATGATGAGAATAGTGATGTAATTGAAGAAGTAGAAAAAGTACATATAGAGGTTGGTAGACCTCGAATTAAGCAATCTTTATGGTCTACAATCCGCGATCCCAAAACCCATCGAGTTACTGCTGTCCATGTCTCTAATGGAGGAAACAATGTCGCCGTCTATATCCCTTTATTTGCCAGTAGCAGTTTGCCTAGTCTTGCTGTAATTTTGACAATGTGTTACATGACTATCGGTTTCTGGTGTTTCTGTTCTTACAATCTCACCCGTTTTCCTGGTATTTCAGTTCTCATCGCTTGCTACGGTCGTAAGATTGCGCCTTTCGTGTTGATTTATCTAGGGTTCTCTATTATTATTAAATCTCAATCTTACCGCTTAGTGCTATCTGTGTAACTGATAACTAATGTTACTTTATTGCGACTTAGATATAAAACATTACCTCTGCCGCTTGTTTTTTCTCCTCACATTTCATTAAGAGATCTTCAAGGGTATGTTTATGTAAAATCTCAAAAGATGCAACCTTCGCCGTCTTCCACATATCGATGACCGAGGCTTGTTCGGCAGTAATTGATTCAGAATTATTTTGATCTTCATTACTCTCTCCATCTAATGCGGCGGCGACAATGTCCGTGAGCTTGATTTGCCAAGGTTCGCGAGCCAAATAATAACCACCCTTTGCGCCGCGCTGACTGGTAATGATGCCCGATCGCCTTAGCATAGCCATGACTTGATCGAGATAGCGAATGGGAATATGTTGACTGACAGCAATTTCACTAACAGAGGTTGGTTTGCCCAGTTTATGACGTGTTGCTAGTTCTAGCAGGGCAATACAGGCGTAGTCAACCTTACAAGATAGTTCCATAGAATTTAAAAAATTGCTGAATTTGTTTTTTAGATTAGCCCTCATCCCCCAACCCCTTCTCCCGTAGGAGAAGGGGAGCAAAATTTTCTTGTTCCACTCTCCTGCGGGAGAGGGGCTAGGGGTGAGGGATTTACAAACTTTCGCGTAACATCAGTTAGTGATTAGTAGAAGCCGTTGCTGTAGTCACAAAATCGGGATTCTGAAAGAGTGGCGTACTGAGATAACGCTCTCCAAAGCTTGGCAGAATCACAACAATTAGGTGATCGCGATTTTCTTCCCGCTTCCCAACTTCAATTGCAGCCGCAAGAGCCGCACCAGAGGAAATTCCTGATAGTAAACCCTCCTCACGGGCAAGGCGGCGACCATAGGTGATCGCTTGTTCATCGGAGATACCAATCACTTCATCAATCAGGTCAGTGCGTAAAACCTGCGGCACAAATCCTGCACCAATGCCCTGAATCTTGTGAGCGCCAGCTACGCCCCCCGCCAATACAGGACTATTAAATGGCTCGACCGCAATCGCTTTAAAACTGGGTTTGTGCTTTTTGATGATTTCCGCAATACCTGTAATCGTGCCGCCAGTACCAACCCCAGCGATCACAAAATCTACCTGTCCATCAGTATCATTCCAGATTTCTTCAGCCGTAGTTTTACGATGAATTTCTGGATTTGCAGGATTGTTAAACTGTTGCAGCATATAGGCGTTATTCATAGAATCAGCTATTTCGCCAGCTTTACGAATTGCACCTTTCATTCCTTCTGTTGCAGGAGTTAGTTCCAGTTCAGCACCATAGGCTCGCAGCATGGCGCGACGCTCTAGACTCATGGTTTCGGGCATGGTCAAAATCAAGCGATATCCCTTAGCGGCTGCTACCATTGCTAGGGCTATCCCCGTATTTCCTGAAGTTGGCTCCACTAAGACTGTTTTCGCAGGACTGATTAAGCCCTTATTTTCAGCATCCTCAATCATCGCAAGCCCAATCCGATCTTTAACCGAGGAAGAAGGGTTAAAACTTTCGAGCTTGACAACAATTTTGGCAAAACTTCCTTCGGCTTGAGGAATGCGATTAAGCGATACGAGGGGTGTATAACCAATCAGTTCCGTAATATTTTTCGCAATTTTCATGAATGACTCTTTGGGCAGTCTAACGCTTAATTTGGGATTGAATTTCGGGTCAAAAATAATCTACGGTATTTACACATGAATACCGTACTTAGTAAGATACAATACTTTTCAACTCAATACAAATAAAATCTACGGTTTCTCGACTGGGTATGTGATGATTTATCTCGAAACAACGACTTCTCGTGTTTACAAGCGCCGCGAAATGCTGGCTCGCCGCCATAACTTTATCTGGAAAATTGAATCTGGTGTGGTGCGATCGCTGACTTGGACTGAGGATGGACAGGTGATTTGTTCGGGTTTGTGGGCGGATGGTGATGTAATTGGTGGCGATCTGTCTAAACTCCATCCTTACGAAATGGAGTGTTTGACCGATGTGCAGTTAACTGAAATTCCGCGATCGCAGTGGGGCGATCATGTTGATGCGATTGTTCGTCATAGTCAAACTAATGAATTTTTATTGAAGATTTCCCATTGCCGTGCTAAGGATGATGCAGTGCGCCAGTTATTAGCTTGGTTAACCGATCGCTTTGGTGAGGATGATCGCAAGGGACGAATAATTGGTTTACAGCTAACCCATCAAGAAATTGCCGATTTAATTGGTTCTACTCGCGTTACGGTGACACGCATTATTAACGATCTCGAAAAGATTGGTGTTCTCTCTCGCAAAGGACGTAAACTACTATTTCTTGCTGAAAGTAATGAGTATTGGAATTATGAAATCTAACAAAAAAGCACCCTTGCAGTTGCTTTTTTGTTACTGGGTTTAACTAAGCAACAGATGCAAACACTCGTATTTTCAACGGTTTAATATAGACTTCTTTTTTTTGACATAAGCCTAGCCGATCAAAGCGATCGCCCCTCACCACCCAAAACCCGATCTCCTAAATATCAACATCAAACAGCGATCCCACATCTCTTTATCGTTCACATAGACATCGTTAATATCTTGGTAATCTAATTTTTGTGGTTTGCCACTTGTATTTAGTTTGTAATACGCCGTACAGTTCTGTCATAAATATCTTGTATATTATCTTCCTTTAACTTGACCCGCGTAGCCTGTCTTATAAAAACATTTAGATCCTTATCAGTCAATAATAGAACTACACCACCTTCTGTCTGGTTAGCAATTCGTTTTATATGCCCATAATAATGTTCTTTTACCTCCCCTCTAAAGCTAAGTATAGAAAAACGTCCAATCTCTTTGGTCATATAGTATAAGCATTGGTGAAATGCATCTGGACTAAGACTAGAATAATTTTTGCATTCCCATACTATCTGAGTTGCATCATAGCGCTGACGAATCATCTCCCAAAATCCTGAAGTTGCACGGTTGGAAACAATCCAATCACGAATAACCCTACCTTCCTCATCTCTTACTTTTGGCTCCACGTTAGTGAGAGTTCTAAAGAAACAAAGCTTTACTATCTCACCTTACGCAGATAGAAAATCCAGAGATTTGATTTAGATAAAAGAGTCTGAGAATGTATACTGAAACAAAGTTTGAACGTAATTGCTTCATCGAAACTAAACCAAGAGTAGCACATA
>JBIKYZ010000298.1:0-5843 GCA_044354985.1 Pseudanabaena sp.
CTTAATTCTAAGCTCAATCACTTCGCTCTCAAATCCAAATTATATATCAAGGCTTTGCAGCAATCTCACTTGGAATGGCAGTCTCTGAAACCTTTTTAGGCTTCTGCGTAACATGAGTTATATAATTCTAACTCAATAACCTAAGTACAGGACAAAAATTTAATGGAGTTGAAGAAAGCCTCGGAATTGAGATGAAGGTCAAAGATGAAGTGACGCAGGAAATCAAAGCCACGACGAAAAATGCTTTTAGGTAAGCGACCGTGCTTTTTAGGTTTGAGGGGATTGAGTTGAGCAAGCCAAAGCCCAGAAGAAAAAGCCCAACATAGAGCCAGAGTTAATAAAGCAATTAGTTTAGAAAGGCGTTCAGGATCTTGAAGATGAGTCGCCTCCAAACAAAATCCACGGGATTTAAAACAGCCAAAGAGGGTTTCAATCGCCCAACGTTTGGCATAGTCAGCAATAGCGGTATTAGGGTTATGAGCGGTAGCGACAATTAGTAAATCGCCATCCTCCAGACGCATCGCCGCAATATAAAGCCAATGTTGCCAAACTAGTCTGGGCTTAGACAATACTTTTGATTGACCAACTTGGAGATCTTGGAAACAAACGTCAGCCCGTAGTTGTTTCTGCCCATCGTCAAGCAAGGTGTTTTTGCGAATACGGATACGAAAACGGGTACATGGGTCACAAAGCAAGTAATCAAACCACTCTTCCCCCACAAATTCTCGGTCTGCGGTCAAAAAGTCGATTTTGCGGTCTCCAAATATTTCCAGAAAACGATTCCACAATTCACAACGTTCACGGGTGTTCGAGTTACCTTTTTTGTCCAACATCATCCAGACCAACGGGAATGCGATACCGTGATGCACTACTCCCAATGTCAGCACATTAAATACAGTCTTACCGAATCTCCAATCGGTGCGGTCGATACTGATTACCCATGGTTCGGGTATTTTCATTACTTTGACGACCATTAAAGCGATGCTTTCATAGTCCACTTCAAACTCTCGAAAAAATCTCTGTAATCGCTTATAGTGTGATTCGACTTTGGCTTCACCACTAAATCCTGTCGCTATTTCCGCTAGGTTTACTGTCTTTACTCGCATTAGTGCGATCAGGAACATGGACACAAATGCTAGTCTTGCTCCATTCCATTGCAGATGTTCATGCAACTTTTCGCGAAATAGGTTAATCTCTTTCATAGGGGTTTTATTTGCGATGTGGTTATCTTTTATAAAACCCCTTCCTGTCTACTTTTGCAACTTTTTGTCCTGTACTAAGAGTTTATAGTCATATTTACAAATTGATTTTAGACAGATCAAGATCATGATTAAGAAAAGTTTTTTGGTTTCTGCAAGCCTACTAGCTTTCAGCTTGGTGGCAAATGTTGCTTCAGCTTCTGCTGATCAGTGGTACTTCTATGTCAAAAATAGCAGTAACTCTACAATCAAAAAACTCTTGGTTGGTGAACCAAATAAAACTTGGGGCTTTTTTGATATTGGTTCAGGTATAACTCCAGGAGAAAATACTAAGATAGTTTGGGACAGTTCTACTGACAATCAATCATGTAAGCAATGGATTAAAGCTCGATTTGCTGATGGTAGTGAAAGCGAGCCATCTTATATCGATTTCTGCAAAAATCTAGATGATCCTATTGTTTGGACTTTGGACAAGATTGAAGCAAAGAAAGAGCGGGATTAAGCGAAAAGGGATAATGAGAGTTTCAACTTTCAACCGAAAACAAATCATTATCCCTAAACCCATTATGCCAATAATTGTCACAGAGACAGAATTTCAAAAATTCCGAGGCAAGTTGCACAAGCAATTCAAGAATTTGGCAGACAGCGCCATGGAGTTGTTGGATGCACTGTGTAGTAATAACAAGACAGCCAGTGTCGTGCAATTAAGTTTGAATCCATTATTTCGGCGAGGGTACAGTGCGCTATTCAAAGCCATAGGAGCATTGTCATTTCGCGAAGTATCAAAAGTAGAAAATGGTGAGGGAGAAGATAGGCAACCGCAAGAGAGGGAAGATCCGTTGCTGGAATTGATAGCCGAGGTAGTACCGAAACCAAAAGAACGTCCATTTTACCTGTTGGGACTAGACTGCACGAGCGTAGAGCGTCAATTTGCCAAAACAATGGCAGAACGAGGACTGGTATATCAACCAACGCAGATCAAAGGCAATAAACCGATAGCGATCGGACACAGCTATTCGATGTTGGCAGTGATACCTGAACGCCATGAAGGAGATGCACCATGGACAATTCCCTTAGACATGAGTCGGGTATCGCCTGAATCAACCAGTAATCAGAAGGGAATCGCGCAACTGAAAGCGGTTTTGAGTAACCCTAAATTAGGTTGGAGCAAGGAATTATGTGTAAGCGTAGTTGATAGCGCCTATGGCAACAAACAATTCCTATCGCCATTGCAAGAACACACAAATCTCGTAACTGTGGCAAGGGCGCGTAGTAATCGCGTATTTTATCAAAGTCCCGTAATTTCGGAAACACCTGTTGGCAAAGGACATCCCACTTGGTATGGAGCGCGGTTTGCCACCAAAGAGCCAGATACATGGCACGAACCAACTGCGGTGTCGCAGCTTTCATATAAAACTCGCAGTGGACGCATTGTCAATGTCACGATTACGGCTTGGGCGAATATGCTCATGCGCGGCGGTAAGGATACACCCACTCATAAGTCTCCGTTTACTTTATTGCGAATCGAGAGTTTTGATGATGCTGGTCAATCCCTGTTTAAGCCTATGTGGCTAATCGTCATTGGTGAACGACGAGGTGAATTATCGCCTTTGCAAGCTTATCACTCCTACCGCCAACGTTTTGACCTCGAACATACTTTTCGTTTTGGTAAACAGAATTTGCTCCTGACCGCTTTTGCAACTCCTGATGTCGAGCATGAACAGCAGTGGGTTAAATTTGTGATGCTGGCTTATGTCCAACTTTGGGCTGCCCATTCCCTCGCGGTTTCTCTTCCACATCCTTGGGAGAAGCATCTCATCTCTGTTCCCTCTGCTCGCATTTCTCCTTCTAAGGTGCAGCAGGACTGGTTTAGAATTATTTCCCAGTTGGGTTCCCCAGCCGTTTCTCCTAAACCCCGTGGTTATTCCTCTGGTCGTAAATCTGGAGAAATTCAGTCCCCTCGCCCTCGTCTTCCTGTGATAAAAAAACGCAAATCTCCCGCTTCTATCCCTAAAATTCCTGCCTGATTTCTGCTAATTCTGGCAAATACTACTATCTTAGTACTCCTAAATCATTAGTGCTTCGATTTCTCATGCCCAATATTTGGGCATCTCTTAATGTGCCGTTCATCCATTTTTTGCTTCAATTTTTTCCAAACTCCAAATTAAACCAATCTTTTGGCTTGTTCGGACGCTATTCCTATAGTAGTTATAGCATTGCACCTGTAAATCTCGCGATCGCTGGTGGTAATGTCAATCTGCAAGCCTTCCAAGTTGGGCTTGCCTTTCCCGACCTTGGGAAGGAAGGGGCTTTAGGCACATTGTCGTTTACCATGCCATTTCAAGTACTTTCTGGACGAAACTTCCTCGTTGCAGGTAATGGTGATGGTGGTACACAATATGACTTAGAACTAACGTATTCTTATCCGATCATGAGATTTATCACGCTTACGCCTTCATTGTTTGCTACGTTTAATGCGAACAATTTTAGTAGTAACCCCACAATTTGGGGAGTGGTATTGCGGACACAGTTCTTGTTTTAGAAACCATTTACAGCAAATACCGATCAAACCCGCCACAAAAGAACCTACCGAAAAGGCTCAAAGCAGATGCCACAATGATGAAACCAATTAAGAGCATCCTCATCAGTAATAGCATTAATAGCCATAGTGATAGCTGCATCAAGAGCCTCAATTGTACGAGCTTTAGCAGAGCGAATAATTTCTTTTAACTTTGACCAACATAACTCGATTGGTGATAAATCAGGAGAATAAGGAGGCAGGAACTTAACCTTAGCACCGACAGATTCAATTAGAGTTTTCGCAATTTCAGCGTAATGCACAGGCAAATTATCCATAGCGACAATTGCGCCAGTCCATAATTGAGGTAATAATATTTTCTCAATAAAAACTAAGAAACTAGCAGTGTTGAGACCACCTGCAAAAGTCATCGCGGCAATCAGACCTTCATCACTTATGGCTCCAATTAAAGTGATGTTTTTGCCTTTGTTCTCTGGACGATCGTCATACACTCTGCCTCCCCCTTCACATCTGCCATAAAGCCTTGTCATCGCTAGATTTAGTCCTGTCTCATCAATGAATACGAGGTTTTTGACATCTATCGTATCTAGCCAACGGCGAAACTCATAACGCAATTTTTGTACTCTTTCTGTGGCTTGTTCGCTGGCTACTAAAGTTTTTTTTTGCGCCCTAGTTCTAATCGTTTAACTGTACGACTCAATGCCGATACGCTGACTTTGATTCCGTTGCTTTCTTGTAGATTGTCTTTTATCTCTCGTAGATATATATCATTTTGTTTTTTAATAATTGTCTTCACTAATTCTTCATTCTCCCCTTTGATTTTGGAACGACGATCTCCTCCTTGCGGTCTCGCTGCGATTTCTTTTGTTTCTCGATATCGGCGCAAAAAATCTCGTACAAACGACAAGCTAACTTTAAATCGTTTAGCTAAACCCCTCTGAGTATTTTCTTTGTTTTGCCATGCACTTAATATCTTGTGCCGTAAATCAAGCGAATATGCTGTCATATTTTGTTTAATTTTAGCTAAGTACAGGACAAAAATTTAATGGAGTTGAAGAAAGCCTCGGAATTGAGATGAAGGTCAAAGATGAAGTGACGCAGGAAATCAAAGCCACGACGAAAAATGCTTTTAGGTAAGCGACCGTGCTTTTTAGGTTTGAGGGGATTGAGTTGAGCAAGCCAAAGCCCAGAAGAAAAAGCCCAACATAGAGCCAGAGTTAATAAAGCAATTAGTTTAGAAAGGCGTTCAGGATCTTGAAGATGAGTCGCCTCCAAACAAAATCCACGGGATTTAAAACAGCCAAAGAGGGTTTCAATCGCCCAACGTTTGGCATAGTCAGCAATAGCGGTATTAGGGTTATGAGCGGTAGCGACAATTAGTAAATCGCCATCCTCCAGACGCATCGCCGCAATATAAAGCCAATGTTGCCAAACTAGTCTGGGCTTAGACAATACTTTTGATTGACCAACTTGGAGATCTTGGAAACAAACGTCAGCCCGTAGTTGTTTCTGCCCATCGTCAAGCAAGGTGTTTTTGCGAATACGGATACGAAAACGGGTACATGGGTCACAAAGCAAGTAATCAAACCACTCTTCCCCCACAAATTCTCGGTCTGCGGTCAAAAAGTCGATTTTGCGGTCTCCAAATATTTCCAGAAAACGATTCCACAATTCACAACGTTCACGGGTGTTCGAGTTACCTTTTTTGTCCAACATCATCCAGACCAACGGGAATGCGATACCGTGATGCACTACTCCCAATGTCAGCACATTAAATACAGTCTTACCGAATCTCCAATCGGTGCGGTCGATACTGATTACCCATGGTTCGGGTATTTTCATTACTTTGACGACCATTAAAGCGATGCTTTCATAGTCCACTTCAAACTCTCGAAAAAATCTCTGTAATCGCTTATAGTGTGATTCGACTTTGGCTTCACCACTAAATCCTGTCGCTATTTCCGCTAGGTTTACTGTCTTTAGGAATGAAAAATAAATAACTTATGCATTTTGAGGAATGGCTCTATAGTTCCATTTAGGAAGATATTCATCAAAAACAATAGGTAGATTTTCTTTGAAACCATCCATAACCTTTCTACCCTTGT
>JBIKYZ010000079.1:0-19182 GCA_044354985.1 Pseudanabaena sp.
GCCATTCATAGCACGCTTGCTCATCTAGCAATTGGGTTAGGGGAAATTTGATCATCTTAATCTCTGAAAATTCAAAACGACTTACTCCTATTTTGCCATTTCACCTATTTACCCAGATGAGCCAAGTAGGTTTGCAAAACCATCGAGCATTTGCGAGGGTGAATACTGAAGAATTTGATCCAGAAAAATTCGCCAAATTCCTGAGCAAATTTGATGAAAGCAAAGGTGCAATATCAATTGCATTTCAGCGCAAACCTCATCGTTAAATTATCCCAATTCACAAAAGTGTGGCAAAACTTCTGTGAATAAAACCCAAACCCTGTAAGGGTTTGGGTTTTGTAAACCACGATATGTAGCTAATGAATAAGAGAGTGACGGCGCTTCGCGCCGCCATTCTCTTATTGGGTTTTGCAACACCTTAAAAAAATATATCGGGATTTGTTTACTAGCGAAATGAAATAATGTAAGGCTTATCAAAAAGTTAGAGTTGTTGGCAAGCAACAACTCTAACTTTTGGGGGGCTTGGAGAATCGCTATGCAGCAACGTAAACCAAAATGATATGATGTGCAAAAATTCACACTGTTTACAGCAATTTGTTGTAAGTAATGCTTAAGCACTATGTCAATGTTGTTGAGATCCTTAGGTCAAATCTATGGCAGATAATTCAGGTAATTTTTGGGGAGGTTTTCTCTTCGGTGCTGCTGTGGGCGGCGTAGTTGGCGCATTGGTAGCGATCAAGCTCAGTGAACCTGAAGATGGTTTGATCGATCAGCCATCCGATCGCGATCGCCTGATTGATAAACCTCAAACCTCTAATGAATTTGCTCGTCGTAATCTTGAAAAGAAAATCGCCCAACTTAATGCAGCGATCGATTCAGTCAGTCAAGAATTGGCTTCGGCTGAAGGGAAAAATGGCAGCAAGCAAATATCAGTTGAATCATTACGAGACATGACCGTTGATGATAAGTGATGATAAAATCCTGATTTCTGCTGTATTCAGTAGAATAGTGGCATCTATAATTATTCTAATTGTTCTATAACCTCACAACATACTATGGCAGTTATTTTTGGCACAGTCAGCTCATTTATCACGATCTATTTGGGTTTGCTATTTATTCGCGTCTTACTGACTTGGTTTCCAAACATTGATTGGTTCAACCAGCCTTTTGCTGCACTTGCTCAAATTACCGATCCTTATCTCAATATATTTCGTTCGATTATTCCGCCACTAGGAGGCATGGATTTATCGCCCATGCTTGCTTTCCTTGCACTTAGTTTTCTGCAACGTGCCCTTGCTCCATTCGCTACAAGCGCGAGTATGGGCTTTTAGGGTAAGCTTATTTCTAATTACAAATTACGAATTACGCTGCGTTCACGTTAGGAAATATACATGACGGGTTTGTTAGATTTGAGCGGGAAAACTGCTCTCGTGACTGGGATTGCCAACAATCGTTCGATCGCTTGGGGTATTGCCCAAAAGTTACATCAGGCTGGCGCTAAGCTTGGTATTACTTATTTACCAGATGATCGCGATCGCAACAAAGGCAAAGTTGCTGAGTTGACTGATTCCTTGACTCCGAGCTTTTTGTTGCCTTGCAATGTTCAGGATGACGCACAAGTAGATTCACTGTTTGCCTCAGTTGCCGAACAGTGGGAAAAAATTGATATTTTGGTGCATTGTCTAGCATTTGCCAACAAGGAAGATTTATCTGGCAACTTTACGGATATTTCTCGCTCAGGCTTTCAACTTGCCCTTGATGTGAGTGCTTACTCTCTGATCCATTTATGTCGTGCAGCAAGACCTCTGTTAAAAGATGGTGGTAGCGTGATTACCCTCACCTATATTGGTGGTGCAAAAGTTGTCCATAACTATAATGTGATGGGGATCGCTAAGGCAGCATTGGAAATGAATGTGCGTTACCTAGCTTCAGATATGGGTCCCGATAATATTCGGATCAATGCCATCTCTGCAGGTCCAATTCGCACGCTTGCTTCAGCAGCGATCGGTGACTTCCACAAAATGTTGCACCATTATGAAGAAACAGCGCCTTTACGTCGCTTAGTTACCCCTGATGATGTGGGTAATGTGGCAACTTTCTTGGGCAGCGATTTGTCAAGTGCCGTAACTGGGCAAATTATCTATGTGGATGCTGGTTACGAAGTAATGGGTGCTTAATAAGCTCCCTTAACCTTTGCGATCGCCAAAATTCTTGCTCACTAGATCAGTTTTTCTAAAATTCCCATGCAAACGGATATCTTCAAAGAGCTTTTTCCACTATTCGATGCTGCTAGCGTTGAAACTTTGGAGTGGCTCCTCGCTGAAGCAGTAGAACGTGACTATCCTCCTGGGCGGGCTGTGCTAATGGAGGATGCTTGGGGCAATGCTGTGTATTTCATTCTTTCTGGCTGGCTAAAAGTTAGATTTTTGAGAAGTCAGGATGCAACAACCCTCGCCATACTTGGTAATGGTGACTTTTTTGGAGAAATGGCGATTCTGGATGAGTCACCAAGATCTACGGATGTAGTTGCTTTCACGACAGTTCGTGTTCTAAGTGTTCCTGCTCAAAAATTTATCCAGTTTTTATTTAAAGATCCACAATTGCATCACCGTATGTTGCAGTTGATGGTGCGACGGTTGCGCAAAACCAATCAGCGCATTCAGTTACGCCAACAAGTGCCTGCGGTGCGGATTGCCACTATTCTAACTGGGTTGGCTGATACTTATGGCAGTAAGACTGATACAGGCATTGATATTTTTAATATACCTGTACAAGATATTGCCGATCTCTCTGAAGTAAGCCCTGACGACACGACCAAGGTGTTAGACAAAATTAAAGAAAAGGGTTGGATTGCGATCGATCCTAAGCGTCAAGTGATGAGTATCATCAACGAAAAACAAATGTTGAAATTACAAACATTTCGATAAAACCCAAAAGACGAGTGGCGGCGCTTCGCGCCGCCACTCGTCTTTTGGGTTTAGATGGTGATCGCAATTTTTCCTGTCATTGATCCAGTTTCTAATAATTCATGGGCTTTAGCCGCATCCGCAAGCTGAAACACCTCACTGACATGAATTTTGAGCTTGCCTGAGTCAAATAAATCTGCACATTCACTAAGAATTTGAGCTTGTTGAATTTGCAGATCAGCCTTTCCGAGTAACATCGGCGTGAGCATTAGTTCAAAGTTAAATCTCAAGTTTCGGGTACGGGCAACTTTCCAGCTTATATCGGTAGGGGGTTCAAGAATGGTGACAAGATCCCCATAGATTTTGACGGCGGGAAAAGTCTTCTCGATCAGTTTACCCCCGACAGTATCAAAGGCAAGATCTACACCTTCTCCATTTGTCCACGCGATCGCGGCTTCTACAAAATCGGTCTGCTTATAGGCGATCGCTAAATCTGCACCCAAATCCCGTACAAATCTTCCTTTAGCTTCGGAGCCAACAGTCGTGCAGACCTTGGCATTTCTGAGTTTGGCTAACTGAATCGCCATATGACCAACACCGCCAGCTCCTGCATGAATTAAGACATTGCGACTAGTTGGCGCTGATTGTAAAGTATTTTGTAAAGTGCCGCGATCATATAGGGCTTCCCACGCAGTAATTAACACAAGGGGAGCAGCAGCAGCTTCTTCAAAACTGAGAGATTTTGGCTTATGGGCAGCAAATTTTTCGTCTATCGTAGTTAGTTCGGCATAGTTACCTTGATGGAAACCTAACCCACCGTTACAAAAATAAACCTGATCGCCTACTTTAAACTTAGTAACCTCTGAGCCGATCGCTTCTACGATTCCTGCACCATCACAACCGAGAATCGACGGCAAGCGATCGGGATCAAATGTGCCACGGCTCCGCAGTTTTATGTCAATGGGATTAATACCTGCTGCTTTGAGGCGAACTAAAATCTCAGTCGGAGCTTGAATAGTTGGTTCTTGGATATCGGCAAGTTGCAGCACATTGGACTCACCTGCTGCGGTCATCAAAATTGCTTTCATGGGTTTCTCACTAAAACATGAGAGGTAACGCTAAGCGCCACCTCTCATCTGGGTTTATTGTGGGGGCGTAGTTGGTTTGGAGATCGGACTAGGGGGCTGACGAATGGTGTTATTGTCACCAGAACGGGGAGCGTTCTGCACAGAGTGCGTTTGCCAATCACCAAAAAATCGATTTAATGTTGTAAAACCTAATGCTGCTGCGCCGCTCATGATCGCTAATAACACAATGATCGTCGTCCAAGTTTCCACACTCTCCGCAATGCCATAACGGGTACGATAGGGATCGATTTTGCAATTATTATCGCGATCGCGAGCAGTTATGGGACGGCGAAACCTTAATCGATGATCGTCCAGCTTTTCTAATAAAATCCAGCCTGCTTGGGACTCTTCGGCGCAGACTTTGTTCAATACCTTGCGCCCGCGAAACCCGCCGCTACTAGTACGCAAGATTTTAAATTCCCAGCCCTTAGGCTGATCGCTAGATGTGTTGGACTCGTAGCGAGTAAGGTTTTCTTCTTCCACTTCTTCCCGCCGCCTATTACCTTGTTTTGCTCGAAATATTCTGTCGATAATCACGGACTGAATCCCAACATCGAGAATGATTGTACTGATGATGATTGCATTGATGGTCAGCATATGTGCGTGACTAATCTTAATAGCAGCATAGCAGCTTGATAATCAGCAAAAGTATACATGCTGATGCAAACTATTGCACTCAAGATTTTGACTGAAATAACACAGGTTAAATAAAAACCAAAACTATTGTGGCGGACTTTGTCCGCCACAATAGTTTTGGTTTTTATTTAGTTTGAGATCCTTTGCGATCGCGATATGATGATCAATAAAAATTAAGCCGTAAGCTTCTGATACAAACCTATGAACTCTATTGTCCTAATGGCTGAGGTACTGACCGATCCTGAGCTACGCCGCACCCCTGACAATCAAAGCTCGATCGCTTCATTTCTGGTTCAGTTTACAGGTGGACGAGCTGAAGACGCACCTTATCGCATCAAAGTAGTTGGCTGGAATAGTTTGGCAGATGAGATGGTTGAGAAATATCATAAAGGCGATCAAGTTGTCGTTGAAGGTCGGTTGCGTCTAGATACGGTTGATCGCGGTACATACAAAGAAAAGCGTACAGAACTGATTGCTCAGCGTGTCCACAGTTTTGGAGTTGGTGGCAGTACGGCTAACAATACTTCTGCTTCACCTGCACGCACAGAAAGAATCGCTAATAACCCTACTCCTGCTACTAACGTTGTCCCAATGTCAACATATGTGCCTGTAGCAGCACCCGCAGCCGATGCACCTGATTATGACGACATTCCATTTTAAAAAGACAAGAGAGAGCGCAAAGCGCTCTCTCTTGTCTTTTTATTAAGCCGATGATGAGATTTGAACTCACGGCCTGCTGATTACGAATCAGCTGCACTACCCCTGTGCTACATCGGCAAGTTAGCTAAGCTGGTTAAACACAAATTTTTTGCGCTTGCTATTATAGCATCATCGCACATATTACATAATTCAGTATTGCCAAGGCAGCAATTCTCATTATAAAAATCATTTTTTTTTGAAAGCCCGCCTACGGCGGACTTTCAAAAGAAAAGGCATTTCCAGAGCCAAAATCGATTTCATAATGAGAATTACCGTTCTAAGGATAAGCGGCGCGAAGCGCCGCTTATCCTTAAGTGCTAGATAATTTTGTAAATATTAATATTTAAGGGATTGTTATGGGGAGTTTACGACTAAAATCGCCCGATCGCAGAGCGTTGATTGCATCCCTAGGTTTTGGAATTGCGATCGCCATTGGCAATATTTTTGCTAAGCCAACACCAGTCCATAGCGCTGAACAAATTCGCTTTTGGTATGCCCCTTTTGGTGAATTTACAATCTATGTTAGTGATTTAGAAAAATTTGCTAAAGAAGGGATACTAACCAAGCGCTTAGAGTTCTATCTAGAAAAATTATCGCCTCAACAACAAACTCAACTTCGCGAAGCACTGACGACTCGCTATAGCCTCAGTCATACTACAGCAGCTCAGTTTTCTTATTCTCCTATTGGGGAGATTTTAGTGCGTCGCTTAGGTAGGATTTTGCAGATAACTCCTGAGCTAAATGGGTTCTCGGCACTGAGAGCTGCGTTGATTCTCTCTGCACAGAGTGAGGAAGGGCTCAGCATTCTTAATCTATTGCGACGATATCCCGTCCCAGTTATCTATTTGGACTTGCCTCGCGGACTTCAGGCTTATGCAGAAGTCTCACAATTGCTCTATAAGAAAGAACAAGCGATCGCCGCCATCGAAAAGCAAGCGATCGCAGAATCTCAGAATAATCAGAATGAGAATAAAGCTCTAGTAAATTCTCAAAAAGAGCTACGAGTTGCAGGGAGTGTAAAATGGACAAAAGAGCAATTTACCTATCTGCAACCAGATCGCAATGTCAAAATATCGGCAGATATATATATCCCGCAAGGATTGGCAACTCCTGCGCCACTAATTGTGATTTCACATGGATTGGCTTCTAATCCTGATACTTTGCAATATTTATCACAGCACCTTGCTTCTCATGGATTTGCTGTGGCTGCCTTAGAGCATCCTAAAACAGGTAGTCGTGACTTTGCCGCTTTCTTATCTGGCTTGAGCAAAGCACCACAGACTGAGGAAGCAGTGCAACGCCCCTATGATGTGAAATATTTACTAGATGCATTGGCGCAAAAGGTTAAAACTGATCCCCAATGGCGCGATCGCGTCAATCCAGAGCAAGTAGGCTTAATTGGGCACTCACTCGGTGGCTATACTGTTCTAACTTTGGGAGGTGCTCAACTTGATTTCAATCAAATCAATAAAGAGTGCAGCATTCCCGAACCCAATGTCTCTTCTTTTAATGTGTCTAAGATTCTGCAATGTCGCTTTAGTTCATTAGATGTAAATAATATTCATCTTAGCGATCTCCGAGTCAAAGTAGTGTTAGCACTTAATCCACTCGGTGGCAGTACGCTACTGGGTAAAGAAGGAATTCAAAATATCAAGATTCCTGTAGCGATTTTTGCTAGTGGAGATGACTTATTTACGCCTGCTGTTCCTGAACAGTTTTTCCCCTTTGTATGGTCAACTAGTCCCCATAAGTATCTAGCAACTTTTCCTAAAGGAACACATTTCTCTTTTTTAGAAAGAAGCGATCGCGGTGTATTGGTAGTTCCAGCAACCATATTAGGTGAAAAGCCCGAATTTACGCATCCCTATACAAAAGCGTTAAGCCTAGCTTTTTTTCAAACTCATCTCAATAACCGCCCTGAATTTGGGGCTTATCTCAATAATGCTTATGTGCAAGTGATCGCATCTCCCCGATTCCCAGCTTCATTGACTACCAATTTCTCAGAGGCTCAGCTTCTTCAATCATTAGGAGATGCTCCATAAAAAGCATTAGCGCCGCACTCAAGCCCTGCGCTAAAGTGCGGACTGAAAGCGTAAACCCGTTGAAACGGGTTGATAGAAGGTATTCCGTAGTCCACTGAAGTGGACTTAAGCTTTTAGCCAAGAACTTAAGTTCTTGTTTTGTTTGCGCCGTTCTTTATTTCTGCAATCGTTTGAGTTCATCTTGTAAAGCTTGAACTTTGCTTTTGAGAGAATCCACATCGCTTACGGTTTGATTAGAATCACTATCTTCCTCATCATCAATTGAGATTGTGCGTGGGGCATCTTTGCTGCTAGGATTTGGAGCACTCTCCCCAATCGGCTTTTGAGAGTTACGGACTAGGTCATCTACAAACTTTTTCGCTTCTTCGGTTGTCATCTCGCCACGTTCAACTAGGTCGTCAGCTAATTTACTAGCCTGTGTACGTAGTTCACCAAGAGTCTCACCAGCCTTTTCACCTGCGACAGTCGCCAAGCCTAGACCTAGATAAAATGCTTTTTGGACGATGCCACCAAATGGATTCATTGCCATTACTCCATAAAATTTTATGATAGTCATTGTGGAGATTGCAAAGCAATCTCCACAATGACTATCATATCTCGATATTATGAAATTTCCCAACTGGCTATCACAACGAGCGGTGCAAAAGAAAGATGCGATCGCACTTATCTTTAGATCGCCTTTTGCTCAAGAAGTAGAACGCTGGACATATGCGGAGTTGGAAGCCGAAGTTAATCACTGGGTAGAACGCTTGCAGACATTGGGGATAAAATCTGGCGATCGCGTTGGTTTGTTACTTACCAATCATCCGCGATATATCATGATTGTCCATGCTTTAGTAAAGTGCGAAGCCATAGCTGTTTTCCTCAATATACGCCTCACTACCGAAGAAACTCGATGGCAGATAGAAGATAGTCAAGCGAAATATTTACTTTACGATGAGCTTACTAAATTAACTGCTAATAATCTGGATAAAACGATTGATCATTTAAGCACTTTTGAAACATCTAATTTCTCTCAACAAAATTGTCAAGCTAATGGCAATCAACTTAGTAGTGAAAGTATAGAGATGGAAAATATACAGGGGATTTTCTACACATCTGGAACTACAGGTAAACCCAAGGCAGTTCCATTAAGCTTTAGAAATCATTTCCATAGCGCGATCGCATCGGCTTTAAATTTAGGCATAGAGACAAATGATAACTGGTTGCTCTGTATGCCATTGTTTCATGTAGGGGGATTGGCGATCGCATGGCGGAGTGTGATTAATGGAACGACGATTACGCTTTTGTCAAAATTTAATGAGCAGGAAGTTTTAGATGCGATCGCCTTTGAGAAAGTGACAATCATTTCCCTAGTACCAACGATGCTGAGCCGTTTGCTGACACATCCCCAAAGGCAAAACCTTCAGAAATTACGTGCGATTTTATTGGGCGGCGCACCAGCGAGTTCAGAACTAATTGAGCAATGTCGGCAGTTAAATTTACTGATAAGCCCCACCTATGGCATGACTGAAACTGCCTCACAAATAACTACGCTTTCACCCTATGAAGTGGCTACTAAGAGAGGTTCATCGGGGTTGCCACTTTTTGGCAATCGACTGCGGATTGTCGATGATCATCAGCAAGATCTTGATGTTGGTGCGATCGGGCAAATTCTCGTTCAAGGTACAAGTGTGATGAATGGTTATCTCAATCAACCTGAAAATAATACTATTCAAGATGGTTGGTTGCATACAGGTGATTTAGGTTATCTCGATCTTGAAGGTTATCTCTATGTCGTCAGTCGTCGTTCTGATTTGATTATTAGTGGTGGTGAGAACATTTATCCGACGGAAATTGAGGCGATTTTACTAGAACATCCTGCGATCGCAGAGGCTTGTGTGGTGGGCATAAGCGATCACGAATGGGGCGAAATAGTTACAGCCATAATCGTGAGTAATGTGCAATTATCACTAACAGAAATTAGAAGCTTTTGTGAGCAAAAATCTTTAGCACGATATAAATTACCCAAGTCCATCTATATTTGGGAGTCTTTGCCCAAAACTGCTTCTGGCAAATTATTGCGTCAAGAAATTCGCGATCGCCTAGAGGAGTTATAGCGATCGCGCTACAATATCCAATGGAAATAGCAAAAGTATTTTTCTCTTTAGCAACATGAATCAAGATTCTGAAGACTCCAATTCACAATCAATGAATCTTCCTCCTGGGGAGTTAGGATTACCGATCCTTGGACAAACTTTGCAGTTTCTCTTCGATCGCAAATTTGCGGAGAAACAATATGCCAAGTACGGCGCGATCTCCAAAACTAGCTTGCTTGGTAGACCGACAGTATTTATGATTGGCTCTGAGGCTGCGGAATTTGTGCTGTCTAGTCATATGGAATGCTTCTCGTGGAAAGAAGGTTGGCCAGATAATTTCAAAATGTTGCTAGGAGAGTCGCTATTCTTGCAAGACGGTGAAGAGCATCACCGCAATCGCCGACTGATGATGCCCACCTTTCATGGACAGGCTTTAACTGGCTATTTCTCGACGATGGAAGAAATCACACAGCGATATTTGGCTAAATGGACAAAAAAGGGGGAGTTTAATTGGTTTGATGAATTCAAAAAACTGACCTTTGAGATTGCTAGTCAACTTTTGATTGGGGCAAATGCTGGTAATGATGTAGAGAGATTGAGTAAATTATTTACGACCTTAACTAATGGTTTATTTGCGATCGCGCCCTTTGACTTGCCTTTTACCACCTTGGGCAAAGCGATTAAAGCACGCGATCTTCTATTACAACATCTCACTCAAGTTGTGCAGGAGCGTCAACAAAATCCCACTAATGACGTTCTGAGTATGTTGGTTCAGGCGCAAGATGAGGATGGCGGTCGCTTTAGTCTGGAAGAATTGAAGGCACAAGCGATGCTGATGTTGTTTGCTGGACATGAAACCACCACATCGATGTTAACTTGGTTTTGTTTAGAATTAGGTCGTCATCCCCAAGTTTTGGAACGTGCTCGACAAGAGCAAAGGTTACTAGCGGAAACAGGTAAGTTAAGTCTAGAACAAATCGGACAAATGCCTTATCTCGATCAAATTTTTCAAGAGCTTGAGCGCCTACGTCCGCCTGTTGGTGGCGGATTTCGGGGAGTGGTGAAGCCTTTCGAGTTTAATGGCTACCATGTTCCTAAAGGTTGGCTAGCTCTCTATTCAATTATGATTACCCATAAACAAACAGATATCTATCCCAATCCTGATAAGTTTGATCCCGATCGCTTTAGTAGCGATCGCCAAGAACATAAACAGAAACCCTTTAGTCTGATTGGGTTTGGCGGAGGGGCAAGGATTTGTATTGGGATTGCATTTGCGAAGCTAGAAATGAAGATTATTGCTGCTCATTTATTACGCAGTTATCAATGGGAAATTTTACCTTCCCAAAATCTAGAGCCGTTCCCAATTCCTACTCTTCGACCAAAGGATGGGCTAAGAGTAAAGTTTCAACCATTAGCATAATTAAAATAAAAGGGGGCGCGAAGCGCCACCTTTTATTTTGTTAGCCTTGCACTCAAGTGCAGGCTAAAAGCTCAAACCCGTTGAAACGGGTTACGGAAAATTATTCTTTAGTCTGCTTCAGCAGACTTGAGCTTTTAGCTAAGAACTTAAGTTCTTGGCTTTTCTTAGGCTTCAGTATCTCCGTCTAATCCCTCGGTTTCTGACACTTCGACTTCTGATGTTTCAACAATAACTTCAACAGTAGTTACCAACCCATCACCACTTTGGATCTCCACCTCTTCGATTTCTTCTTCCAATGCTGGAGGAACTAGAGTAGCGCCAACGATCGCATCGGATGCATCCAATCTTTGTAGACGTACACCTCTAGCAGTACGAGACTGACAAGCGATCGCATCAGTAGATTGCCGCATGACGATACCGCGACTGGTGACGATCATTAGTTCATTCTGTTCATCAACTAAACAGAGTGAAGCCAGTTGATCTTGTCCAGATTTGAACTTGGTGACACGCAAGCCTTTACCTGCCCGTTTTTGAATACGGAACTGACTCACAGGAACACGCTTACCATAGCCACCTCTAGTGACAACTAGTACCCAAGGTCCTTGAGCTTTTTCGTTTTCAACCTCGGTAGTCTCAGACTCTAAATTCTCATCTTCATTAACCGTTATAGTCAAATCAATATCTTCTTCAGAACTTTCAGCTTCCTCGATTTCTGCCAAACCAGCAGGAATAATGTCCATACTCACGATCAAGTCATCACCTGTCAGACGCATCGATCGCACACCACGAGTATCGCGTCCCATCGGGCGCAACTGCTCATGATTAGTACGGAAGCGGATGGACATACCTTGACGCGAACCGACGATGATCGTGTTGTCGGCTTTGGCGCGGCGCACCCAGCGGAGTAAATCACCTTCTTCTAAGGCGATCGCAATTAGACCATTGGAGCGAATATTGGCGAAGGCAGGAAGCTTGGTTTTTTTGATATAGCCGCCAGCCGTAAGCATGACCAGATATTCATCTTCACAAAACTCGCTGATCGGTAAAACCGTAGTAATTTTTTCATCCGCAGCGATCGGTAATAGCTGCACGACAGCAGTACCACGAGCGGCGCGACCAGATTCAGGCACCTCATAAGCCTTGACTCCATAGACCTTACCGCGATCTGTAAAGAATAAAACTTTGTCATGACTACGACAGGCAAAGAAATGCGCGATCGCATCATCATCCTTGACGTTGGCGCTAGCTTTACCGCGTGTGGCACGATGTTGAGCCGTGAAAGTATCTACAGGCATCCGTTTGACATAGCCTTGCTCCGTCACCATCACAATCGTTTCGCGATTGGCAATTAAGTCGGCAGTATCGATATCGCCTTCATTGGGCAAAATGCGTGAGCGGCGAGGTGTCGTAAATTCGAGTTTGATTGCTTCTAATTCTTCACGGGTAATCGTGAGAATGCGATCGCGATTGGCAAGAATATGTTGCAGATCGGCAATTTTAGCGACTAATTGATCGTGCTCGTCATGAATCTTATCGGCATCTTGAGACGTCAAGCGACGCAACTGCATCGCCAGAATTGCATCGGCTTGCGCTTCTGAAAGTCCATAACTTTCTATCAATCCCAACTTCGCAGAACTACTGTCATCAGCTCCACGAATCAGGGCAATCACAGCATCCAGATGATTGAGCGCAATTAATAGACCTTGCAATAAATGATCGCGTTCTTCGGCTTTACGCAGTTCATACTGAGTACGGCGCGTAATTACTTCATAACGGAAATCGAGGAATACTTGCAGAGCGTTGCGAAGCGTTAGAGTAATTGGTTCGCCATCTACCAATGCCAACATATTGCAACTAAAGTTTGATTGCAGAGGTGTGGATTTGTAGAGATTATTTAACACCACTTTGGGATAGGCATCGCGCTTCAGTTCGATTACTAAACGCATACCATCGCGATCGCTTTCATCGCGAATATCAGAAATGCCATCAATTTTCTTCTCATTGACCATTTCCGCAATGCGTTCGATCAGCGCTGCCTTATTGGTTTGGTAAGGCATTTCGGTGATGATAATCGCCTCGCGATCTTGTCGTCCAGAAGCCGAAATCGTCTCAAAGCTAGCCACTGCTCGCATAGTCACAGAGCCGCGCCCAGTCGTATAGGTTTCACGAGCGCCATCGGTTCCTAAAATCAACGCGCCTGTGGGGAAGTCAGGTCCTGGAATATATTGCATCAATTCCAAATCCGACAGCATCGGATCAGCAATCAGAGCCACTAAGCCATCTACCAACTCGCCCAAGTTGTGTGGTGGAATATTTGTCGCCATCCCCACAGCGATCCCTGAAGATCCATTTAGCAACAATTGAGGGATTCTGGCGGGTAATACCAGAGGCTCCTGTTGCGAGCCATCATAGTTGTCGCCAAAGTTAACCGTATCGCGCTCGATATCTTGAATCAGTCCGAACTGTGAGATGCGGGTCAGCCGACATTCGGTATATCGCATCGCGGCGGCGGGGTCATTATCGACAGAGCCAAAGTTGCCGTGTCCATCGACCATGCGATCGCGCATCGAAAAGTCTTGCGCCATCCGCACCAGTGCTTCATAGACAGCAGTATCACCGTGGGGGTGATATTTACCGATTACGTCACCGACCACACGGGCACATTTCCGAAATGGGCGATCGGCGGTCATGCCCAACTCATGCATAGCGAAGAGAATGCGGCGATGTACTGGCTTGAGTCCATCACGGGCATCGGGAAGGGCGCGACCGACGATCACGCTCATGGCATATTCCAGATACGATCGCGACATTTCGCCGCGCAGGTCTGTTGGAATAATCCGATCTTCTAAGATATCAGTCATACGGCTACTCAAATTCTCCTTGCATTGCTTGGTAGTGCTTGCCCCGTGTGATTTAGGCAATTCTTACTAAGTTTCTCTACTATTATAAGGCTTTGCGGGGTTGCTAAGGATGATAAGACCTGATTTGTCGCGGTATATTAGAATGCAAGAGTTTAAACCATATAAGAGGTTTATAAATTTATGCCACAGGTAATCGAGCCGATCGCAGTATCTTCAACGTCATCGGTGGATGCGGAGCAGCAAGTCGTGCTAAATCTTTCTCTGTCTTTACATTCGCTTGTCGAAATTATTACTAAGCTAGGGCTGAAGGAGTTAATCCAGTTAAGGAGATCGCTAGATCAGCAAATTGATTATGCTCTTAAAAGCTATACAGGCGATGACGAGTTGATTTTGGATGAAATAAAAAATCATCGGTTGATCTCGGAGGAGGTTAAACCACTTACTGAAAATTCAGCAAAAGAAGAGATTATAGAAGATTTTCGGCAAGCATGGCATGAGGCTATGACTGGACAAACGATTCCTGTGTCTCAATTGTGGGAAGAGATAGGATAGTTTTGAAACTACCTTAATAATAGAAATATTTGTAAAGTAATCACATTAAAAAAACAGGATAAGTTATGACTGATTTACTAGAGCGTACCATCACAAAACTTAGGGATCTTTCTGTTGAACAACAGGATGAGATCGCTATGATGATCTTGGAAGAACTTGAGGATGATAGTAAATGGGAGCGTTCTTTTGCGAGTTCTCAGAATGTTTTAGCTAAGTTAGCGGAAGAGGCTATGGCTGAATATCGCGCTGGTGAAACTGAAGAATTATTTCCTAAAAAATCATGAGGTCAGTTATTACGAAATCTTTTAGGGATCTTCTGTCTCAGTTGCCGATTGATATTCAGGAGAAAGCTAATGATGCTTATCTTCAGTTTCAGCAAAACCTCAATCATCCAAGCTTGCGGTTTAAAAAAGTACATTCATCGTTACCAATTTATTCAGTTAGGATTACTAAAAACTATCGGGCGGTTGGGCAATTAGATGGAGATGTGGTGATCTGGTTTTGGGTTGGTTCGCATAGGGAATATGAGAAGCTATTGTCTCAATTGTAAAATTCTTAAACGTAATAGCAGTAATATATTCCTTTAAAATAGCCGTTAATTATGATTAAGAAGCAGAGACTGGAACTTACTTGGATTGGGAAGGATGTACGTCCGCAGTTGGAGCCGCGTATTTTGTTGGAAGATCCTGAGAGGTCTTATACGGCGGCGCATCGGGTGAGTGATGATGATATTTTTGATAATCGCTTGATTTTTGGGGATAATTTGTTGGCTCTCAAGGCTTTGGAGTCTGAGTTTGCAGGAAAGGTCAAATGTGTATATATTGATCCTCCATTCAATACCCAACAAGCATTTGAGCATTATGATGATGGGTTAGAACACTCGATTTGGCTTTCTTTAATTCGTGATAGATTACAGATAATACATAGATTATTGTCTAAAGATGGCACTCTATTTGTTCATATTGACGATAACGAACTTGGATATCTCATTGTTTTATTAGATGAGGTTTTCGGTAGAACTAATAAAGTTTCTATTGTTACTTTCAAGCAAGGATCAGCGACTGGTCATAAGGCAATTAATCCAGGAGTTGTTAATACTTCTAATTTCCTTGTTATTTATGCTAGGGATAAATCAGAATGGATTCCTAATCGTTTATTTACAGCAAGAACTGAGCGAGATAAGAGATATGGTCAATTTATCGAAAATTATGAAGAAGCATATACTAACTGGCGCTTTACTACGCTTACAAAAGCTTTTGCTAAAATGCTTGATTTACCTGAACGTGGTTTAAAAAAAGCTTTGGGAGACGAATACGAAGAAAAACTTGTTGAATTCGTCTCTAACAATGCTCAGAAAGTTATCCGTCTTGCAAGACCAGATTATTCAGCAGTCAGTTCAGAAGCTCGGATGATGATTGATGCATCTCGTACTAAAACAGATGAGGTTATGCGTCTAAATCGCTCAGGTTTTTCTGATATGTATTTTACAAGCGGTGAGAGAATACTGTTTTATTCCGAAAAGTTGAAATTAATTGATGGACAATATATAGCTGGAGAGCCTTTGACAAGTATTTGGGATGATTTACTTTCAAATAATCTTCATAACGAAGGTGGAGTTGAATTTCCTAAAGGGAAAAAGCCAGAAGCTCTTATAAAGCGATGTCTTGAGTTAGTAACCAAACAAAATGATCTTGTTCTTGATTCATTTTCAGGTTCAGGCACAACAGGCGCAGTCGCGCACAAAATGGGAAGACGCTGGATCATGATTGAACTTGGCGAACATTGCCATACCCATATTATTCCCCGAATCCAAAAAGTCATCAACGGCGAAGACCAAAGTGGGATTAGCAAAGCAGTTAACTGGAACGGCGGCGGCGGATTTCGGTATTATCATCTTGCGCCATCATTGCTCGAAAAAGACAAATGGGATAACTGGGTGATCAACAAAGACTATAACCCCACTATGCTTGCCGAAGCCCTTTGTAAAATCGAAGGATTCAAATATGCACCATCAGACACCTTCTATTGGCAACATGGCTACTCCACCGAACGCGACTTTATCTACGTCACCACCCAAAACCTCAGTCATGAGCAACTCGTCAAACTAGCCGAAGAAGTAGGCGAAGAACGCAGTTTACTTGTCCTATGTAGCGCCTTTCGCGGTAAAACCGATGAATTCTCTAACCTCACCGTCAAGAAAATCCCTAAACAAATTCTGTCACGCTGTGAATGGGGACATGATGACTACAGCCTCAAAATCGAAAACCTGCCCAAAGCTCCCGCCAAGCTTGGACAATTGGAGTTAGGTTTTTAAATGTAGGATGCGTTAGCGGTAGCGTAACGCATCAATTAGGAAAACATGATGCGTTACGTTGCACTAACGCATCCTACTCAATTACAACTTCAGAGAAACTCACTATGAACACTCATGTCAATGCGATCGCCAATCGCCTCAGCCTCCGTCATCCCCAACGTGACTCATTAAAAATATTAGATCGCATTTGCGAACTCTTACCAATTCAAAATATCAAAGATATTGAAACCAGCCTCGCCGCTATTAAAAAAGAATTTCCCACCGTCACCGACTTCGAGCGCGAATTTCCATCCCTCTGCTTTTCCCTTGCCACAGGTGTAGGTAAAACTAGGCTCATGGGCGCATTTATCAGCTATTTACACCTCGCTCATGGCATCAAAAACTTCTTTGTCCTCGCGCCCAACCTGACCATTTACAACAAACTAATTACCGATTTCACACCCAACACCTCCAAATATGTATTTACAGGCATCACGGAATTTGCCATAAATCCACCCGAAATCATCACAGGTGATAACTACGAAATGCGGGCGCGAACGATTTTAGACGAACAAATTAGCTGCAAAATCAACATTTTCAACATATCCAAAATTAACTCCGAAGTACGAGGCGGCAAAAGTCCCAAAATCAAACGCCTATCCGAATATATCGGTGAAAGCTATTTCGATTATCTATCACAACTAAAAGACCTCGTAATCTTAATGGATGAATCGCACCGTTATCGAGCTTCCGCAGGAGTTCGCGCCATTAACGAATTGAAACCATTACTAGGCTTAGAAGTCACCGCCACACCCTTTATCGAAACCAATAAGGGAAGCGTACCGTTTAAAAATGTAATCTATGACTATCCCCTCGGACGCGCCATGAGCGATGGATTTGTCAAAGATCCCGCCGTCGTTACTCGCAAAGATTTTAATCCTGCATCAATGTCACCCGAAGCGATCGAGCGTCTCAAACTAGAAGACGGGATCTATCTCCACGAAAATATCAAAGCTGAATTAGAAACCTATGCCATACAAACAGGCAAAAAAATCGTCAAGCCATTTATGCTCATCATTGCCCGTGATATTACTCATGCCATAGACTTGATGCGACTAATTCAATCCGATGAATTCGCTGAAGGGGAATACAAACATAAAGTCATTCAAGTGGACTCCAGCAAAACAGGCGCACAGGAAGATGAAATGGTCGATCGCTTGCTCAAAGTAGAATCTCCCGATGAACCTACTGAAATCGTGATCCATGTAAATATGCTCAAAGAAGGTTGGGATGTCACCAATCTCTATACCATCGTGCCATTGAGAGCTGCAAATTCCAAAATCCTGATCGAGCAATCGATCGGGCGTGGCTTACGCTTACCCTACGGAATGCGTACAGGCGTGGAAATAGTCGATCGCCTCAACATTGTCTGCCATGACAAATTCCAAGAAATTGTCGATGAAGCCAAAAAGCCCGAATCCCAGATTCGCCTGAAACAAATCATCCTCACCGATGAAGACCTGCAACAAAAAACACAACCTGTAATTTCGCGATCGCAATTATCACAAGCATTAGGACTACACCCCGAACCATCCATTAATTTGCCAGATGATTTACCTAATGAAACCGAACCACAACTCATTCAACCGCCACTATTCACCACACCCATAGAACAAAAAATTGCTCAACTCACTTACCAAGCTATCCTTAAACTTGAAAGCCAACCCGAAAAAGTCCCAACTACCGACCATCTCTCGACCCCAAAAATCCAAGCGATTGTCCGCGAAGCCGTAGTCAAAGAATATCAACCCGCCCAAATGGAAATCGAGGGCGTAACCCCACCCCCAAACATTGAAGCGATCGTTGCCAAAACCACCAACCTAGTTATTCAACAAACCATTGATATACCTAGAATTCTGGTACTTCCCATCGGTACTGTGAGATCGGGCTTTCGCTCCTTTGCGATCAATCTCACTGACTTAAATTATGGCATTCCCTCCAAAGAAGAACTACATATTCAATCTCTCACAACTGATAAATCCACATCCTTAGAAATCACCAGAATAAACTTCGAGAAATCACGCCTAGAAAATTACATTATCGAAAGCTTAGCCAAGTTTGATGATATTTGCTATGACGAACACTCTGACTTACTCTATGACTTAGCAGGTCAAGTCGTCAGCCATTTTCTCAAACAATATTCAGAAGATGACATCCGCAATATTTTAAGAGTTAGACAAAATGAAATCGCTAACTTTATCCATCATCAAATGCAGCAAAACTTCTGGGAAGAAACTACAGATTATGAAGTCAAAATCAGCAAAGGTTTCACAACTCTAAAAGATAGCGCCTACAACACAAGACCCAAAAATCGCCTCGATTATCGCTTTTCACCACCAGACAAAAGCAATATGTCCAAATACCTGTTTACAGGCTTCTCAAAATGCCTCTACAAAGAGCAAAAATTCCAATCCGAAGCCGAAAGAATTTTGGCAATAATCTTAGAACGTGAAGCAATCAAATGGTTTAAACCCGCCAAAGGACAATTTCAACTTTATTACAAATGGC
>JBIKYZ010000299.1:0-5835 GCA_044354985.1 Pseudanabaena sp.
CGCTTAGCGAAATATAAAACTTCACCATCTCTGATTCAATCTCTTCGCAATAGTACATAATTAAGCCTTCTTTTCTTATTTATTCTATCCTCATTTGCACAAGTTATTTAATTCTCATTCCTTACTTGTTGGCAAGGCAGTATATTGGGGCGGACTATATGATTCCACTACCCAAACCGTGCGTTTAGTAACTAATCCCACCCTCGATCCAACGATTATTTATGGTTATCAGACCCACTTCGCCAGCATTAGCAGCTTAGAAGATTTGGTCGGTGGTCATATCTACATTGGGCTACTTCTAATTGGTGGCGGCATATGGCATATTCTCGTTCCACCACTAGATTGGGCAAAGAAAGCGTTGATTTTCTCTGGTGAAGCGATTTTATCCTACTCATTGGGCGGTATTGCTTTAGCTGGATTTGTCGCCGCCTATTTCTCGGCTGTTAATACCTTGGCATATCCCGTTGAGTTCTATGGACCAGTATTGGATATCAAATTGGGAATTGCTCCTTACTTTGCCGATACGATCAAACTTCCTTTAGCGGCTCACACTTCCCGTGCATGGTTGGCTAATGCTCATTTCTACTTGGCATTCTTCTTCTTGCAAGGTCATCTATGGCACGCTCTTCGTGCTTTAGGTTTTGATTTCAAGAGTATAGAAAATGCTTTGAATGGACTTAGTGCGACTGAGCCAGTTGAAGAGGTTAAGGCGACTCCTGCTACGGAAACAGCTACAGCAGCTACTACTGCTTAATATCTGCCTTGAGAACAAATGTAGGGGCAATTCATGAATTGCCCCTACATTTTAGAATGTCTCAACCCAAGGACGTAATTCCACTTCCCATGTCCAAGCGCTACGAGGTTGGCGCAGAATACTCAGATATGTTTGCGCGATCGCATCGGGATCTAGCAAACTATCAGGCTGATCAACGGGCTCAGGTCGGCGCTCGGAACGAATACCGCCATCAATAATAAAATGTGCGACATGGATATTTTGAGGTGCTAACTCACGGGCAAGGCTTTGAGCTAAACCACGCAGCGCAAATTTCCCCATCGCAAAGGGAGCAGAGAGTGCATAGCCTTTCACACTAGCAGAAGCACCTGTAAAGAAAATTGCACCTTCACCAACCTTGAGAAATCCCTTAGTAGCAGCTTGAGCTACGAGAAAACCACCGTAGGCGGTAACTTCCAAAGTTCGCAAAACTTCAACGGGATCTAAATCCACAATTGCGCCCCTAACTCTAGCGCTAGGGTTATAAATCACAATTGTGGGTATTCCTAATTGCTGTTCCACTTGATTAAACAACTGCTCGACTTGATCGGGTTGGGAAGCATCGGCAGTAAATCGCAAAGCTCCAATTTCCTCCGCTAAACCAGCAAGTTTATCAATCTGTCGCGCTGCAAGAGCCACGGTTATTCCTTCTTTGGCAAATAAACGCGCAAGGGAAGCACTCAATCCACTTCCTGCGCCAATAATTAAGGCGATCGCTGTCATAATTTATGCACTCTCTTAAGAAATTTTGAGATTAGCATAGACTCATGGAAAATCTCTGTATCATGGTTTCAAATCTCCATTTAAATATTTTGAGTTTGGGAACTAATTAAACTGCGTAACCATATTTGCAAGGGAACGCGATCGCAATGTTGAGACCAAATTTGCATATAGCTATACTCACCTAAGTCAATCGGCGGCTCGAAGATCGCGGCAGTCCCAGGAGCATTGTCTCGGTTTTACCTAGCAGAATGGTCTTTCGCCGCTTCTGTTAGCTGCTTTGGATCGGGAAGTTCTTTAGTTCTTATTTTGTATAGGGCGATCGCCACCAAAGAAAACTCGCTAATGCAATGGAACCAACGGTAATTAGGGTCGTAGCAGTGAATGTTGCATCTATGCCCGCTACCAAAGCAGAAACAGGTGCATTGCCGATATCAAGCATTTTCGTGACTGCAAGATCAGCATTTGTTAATGGTTGAAGATTTGATAAATTATTTGTTTGGACATAGGACAAAGTAACAACGGAAAAGAAAGTACTTAATAAACACATCCCCATAATAATTCCCAGGGATCGCGAAAGAGCTAATAGACCAGAAGCAATTCCGAGTTGATCGCGATTTACTGTTCCCATAACAGTATTACTAATCGGTATTACGGAAATTATTGAGCCCAGTTCGATCAGAATTCCTCTGACACAAAATCCAAGTGTAGTTGAGTCGGCATTCAAAGTACTAGCCGTCCCGCAACCAATCACTAATAACAATAAACCAAATAAACTGACGATCCTTTCTCCAAAACGATCAGCAATCGTGCCTGCGATAGGGGCAACTAATACTGAAGCTAATGGTAATAGGGTCAATAAGAAGCCAACCTTTTGAGGTGAATAATTAAGACATAATTCTAGAAATAAGGGAAGAATTAACTGGATAATTCCCACAACAGCATAAATCATCCCAAATAAAAGTAAATTGAGACTAAAATGCGGTAAATGAAACATTTTTACATCAAGGATTGGTTCTTCTAATGAAGATTCTAAAAATAAGAACCATATCAAAAAGATTATGGATAATCCAATTAAACCTATTTCTAAAGAATCGCCAAATCCTAATTCTTGAATTCTTGTCATTGCTAGCACAAAACAACTAAGAGAAAGGGACATTAGGAACAACCCTAATATATCAAAAGGACGACTAGTATTATTAATTTTGTTACTAACCGCGTTAGCTATATCGGTAGTATTAACAATCGTAAAAGAAGGTAGAGACTGCATAACAATGGCGATCGCAAAAATCCCTATGGGCAGATTTACCCAAAAGACCAAACGCCAACCACCAAAACCAATTAATAGCCCTCCTAGTCCAGGGCCCAGAGCTAATCCCAAAGAAGCAAGCCCCGTCACCCACCCCAACACACTTCCGCGCTCCTCTTCAGGAAATATTTCGGTAATGATGGCATTCCTTAAAGCCCAGACAAATACAGCACCAAGTCCTTGTAAACCACGAAAAGCTATCAAAAAGCTAATATTTGGAGCTAGACCACAAAATAGTGAACTGACGATAAACAAGACTAAACCACCTAAAAACAATGTTTTTTTACTATAAATATCACCTAAACGTGCTACCCCAAGCACCAATACAGTCAGCACAAAGGTGTAAATTAAAATAATCCACTGGGCGATCGCAAAACTGGTGTGAAAATAATCGACAAGTATGGGAATGATTGCCCCAACAATATAAAACTCCGTGGCAATCATAAAAGCACTTACACCGATCCCTAATGTTGCCCACCATTTTTGAGATTGGCTTAGCGTATGGATCATATTTTTATTTTTCTACGATTTGTGATTTGGTTAGTAATTTGGTGATGAATGTGAGAAATTACAGAGCAGAATTTATAAATCAGCTATAGATCAGTGTTTATATTTAAAGTCCCACCACCATTCTCAATGTCAGAGATTCATTTTCATCTAGTCCAAATTCTTCTTGACTTCTTTCAAAGACTTCGGGATCAATATAAGTACCAAAAATGCGATCGCAAAAGGTAAATATATCGCCTAGATTTTTATATTGATGTTCCACCTTACTAGAATGATGAACTAGATGATATCTTGGTGTCACCAAAATCCACTCAAGAGTTTTCATCCAGGGTAACCATTGAATATTAGTATGAACAAAGAAAGTAAAAAATGAATAAGCTATCACACAAATAAAAGTAATATCCACAGGAATAGCCAACAAAGGAAAAGCAATAAAATCCCATTTAGCAATAATTTTAGCCATCAGTGAGTTTTTATTACCCTTCAGCCAATACATAGGCTTTTGAAAATGATGCCATTTATGTGTTCGCCAAAATATGATATTGCGATGCATCAACCAGTGATTAACGTAGGCAATGACATCCTTAAGTAAAATAGCAACGACTAGCCTAAACCACAATGGCAAATCTGTAACCAAGCTCCATCCCCAAGAGTGATTAATTATTTCAACAATGGGAAAGAAAAACCAGTTACTTATATAAGCGTAAATTTGAGCAGAAACAACTATAAAAAAAAGAATAATCGGTAGCTCTTTGAGATCTTGAATAAAAATCGACCAATGTTCAATTTTGCGAAAAGGTTGCTTAACTTCCCATAACCAAAGAATTAAACCCGATACCAACAGCACTAATAAAGGTACGAATAAAGGTACGAAAAGATGCTGCATTACAAAATCAAAAATAGAATGCATCAAAATTTATCTCACTCCCGCCATCGCTAGAATTTCTTCATTAACAAGAATCCGATTTTCTAAACGAGCTTTGGTTAAAATGCGATCGCAGACTTCATCTCCTAATTCGATTCCCTCTCGCTGCAACAAAAATTTGACATTTGCTCGACCACTATAAGGACCAACCTGAATACCATAATCAAGCCCAATCAAGCTGGGATCGACTGCGGAATAAACACAAGCAGCAATATCCTTACTCTGTTGTAATTCTGCCTTTAAGATTGCTGAAGCGTGTACTCCCATCTGAGTTAAAAAACTATTTGCTCCAAAAATTGGATATTTATTAGGAACTTCTAAATGGCAAAGCTTAGCAACCTCCGCACAGTATTTTCTAAGTATTACCAAGTCTCCATCATTCCATAATTCATCAATTTGCAAATTAACCATGATCAAATCCAAAGGTGCATTTCCAGCCCGTTCTCCAATTCCCAAAATAGTGCCTTGAACACAATCAACTCCAGCATTTACTGCTGTTAGAGAATTGATTAGAGCTAAACCTCGATCATTATGTCCATGAAAATCCAATCTTCCCTTAAAGCCCTTTTGATTTAAAAAACATCGTAAATGCTTAACTATTTGCTCTGTTCCTGTGGGCGTTAAATAACCGACTGTATCGCAAATAGTAATTTCAGAGGCTCCTTCCTCAATAGCTGCTTGGCATAAACGTTCGACTATTTCTGGCTCAGCCCTAGAAGTATCTTCAGGAGAAAAATTCACTGGCAATCCTAGTCGATTGGCTAGTCCAACACCAAAGCGGGTTAGTTTCTCTAATTCCGCGATTTCCCAACCCTCTACATAACGACGAATTGGTGAACAGGGAATAAATAAATGGGCGACTACAGGAAACCCACTCAGATCGCGAATCCTTGCGATCGCCTGAATATCTGATTCCAACATTCGACCTAACAAACCAAATCTGAGACCTAAGCCTCTAGCTCGCGCCCCCTGACACAGAGCAAGAGCTTGCTGATAAGCTAACTCTTGACCAGGAAAACCCACCATCGCATCGTTAATTCCTGAATCATCAGCTAGACTCAATAAATCCAGTTTCTCTTCTAAGGAAGGAATCCGATTAACACCGCCCTCTAAACCATCTCGTAAAGTTTCATCACATAACTTAATAGAATTACCAGAATTCAAAATCGGTTTTAAATTATCAGTCAACAACTTATTCCAATTATGTATTAAATCTACAGCTTGCATATTTCCCATCACATAAAATCAAATTTTGGAGAATCAAATTTTGGAGAATTAATTTCTCTAGCAATCATCATGTTTTACAAATAGTTTTCTCCAATTGCAATATATCCAGTCCTTCTCGTAATAGCTTCATGCCCTGTGCAAAATTATCCGAATCTCGTGCCAAGGCAATCCGAATATATTTTTCCCCTAGAGTAGGGTTACTCCAATAAAAGAAAGTGCCAGGTAAAACATAAACTTTTTTAGTTTGAAGTATTGGACTTTGGACAAGATTGAAGCAAAGAAAGAGCGGGATTAAGCGAAAAGGGATAATGAGAGTTTCAACTTTCAACCGAAAACAAATCATTATCCCTAAACCCATTATGCCAATAATTGTCA